>CAKVMU010000026.1 GCA_934773085.1 uncultured Candidatus Melainabacteria bacterium | reverse complement strand
ACTCAATTGAAGATATTGCAGACGTTGTCAAATATGCTCATAAGTTTTGGGCAAAAGTCTACGTCACCCTGAATACAATACTTACCGATGATGAGCTTACAACCGCAGTCGAATTAGTAAAAGAGCTTGACTCCATTGGGGTTGACGCTATTATCATTCAGGATTTGGGACTATTAAACAAGCTCATTGACTTAAAGCTCGGGATTCACGTGCATATGAGCACTCAATGTGACAATTATCTTCCGGAGAAAGTAAAATTTTTCAATGATATAGGAGTTTCCCGAGTTATTCTTGCCAGAGAACTTTCTATTGAACAAATCAAAAATATTCACAAACTAAATCCGAATTTGGAACTCGAAAGTTTTGTGCACGGCGCATTATGCGTATCAATGAGTGGTCAATGTTACTTAAGCCAGTACATTGGCGGGCGCTCCGCCAACAGAGGTGAATGCGCACAACCATGCCGGAAGCTTTATTCAGTAATTACCGAAGACGGAAAGGTTCTAAAAAAAGATATACGAGCCTTGTGCCTTAAAGATTTTAATGCTTCTGAACAATTAGATAAAATCATTGATGCGGGAATTATATCATTAAAAATTGAGGGCAGACTTAAAGATATAGAATATGTCAAAAATATAACTTCGTATTATGCTCAGAAGCTTAAGAAGAAAGATTCTTCCGGCAAGAGCAAGTACCCTTTTGAAGCTAATCCAGAAAAAAGTTTTAACAGGGGTTTTACCGAGTATTTTCTGAATGGGAGATGCGATTGTTTTAATTTTGAATCTGCAAAGTCTAAAGGGGAGTTTATCGGTACTGTCGTTGACATAAAAGAAAAATGTTTTAAAATTTCAACAGACAAGAAACTCCACCCGCAGGATGGGATTTATTGCAAAGACAGCGGTTTTCTGGTGAATAAAGTTGATGGGAATTGGGTATATCCAAATAAGCCGGTTGACTTAAAAAAAGGAGACAAAATATACCGCAATCAGGATGTCGAGTTTGACAAACTGCTTAAACTGCCGGTAAAACGACAAATCGGAGTGTTTATTGAAATTAAAAACAGCGTTATTTCTGTCACTGATGAAGATAACGTTAAAGTATCAATAGAGATTCCACATGGCGAAAAAGCAAACAATCCGGAAAAAATCAAAGATAACTTCCGTAATCAATTGTCAAAAACCGGAGAAAGCGACTTTTATGTTGAGAATATAAAAATCGACTCAGAACTTCCGTTTTTACCAATTAGCGAAATTAACAGACTTAGACGGGATTTATTGGAAAAACTCACAGAAGAGAGGTTAAAAATCTACAACAGGAACAAACGTCCACAAACTCCAATGAATTACGTTCAATATTATTCAGACAAGGTGGATTACAGAGCAAATATACACAACTGCTCCGCCGAAGACTTTTACCGCAAGTGCGGCGTTAAAGAGATTGAATACTCTTTTGAGTCAAAACAACCAAACAGACAAGTTGAACTAATGCGTTGCAAACATTGCATAAAATACGCTCTGAATATGTGCAAATCTCCTCAAAAATTGGTACTGCAAGATGAGTATGGCAAAAAATTTCCGCTAAGGTTCAATTGCAAAAATTGCGAGATGAGCGTACTAAGCCCTCAATAATTTATTAGACTTTTCATCTAGTTTTTTGATTTCTTTATCAAGAGCTTTTCTTTGAGCCGACAATTCTACTAAAGTTTTTTCAGCATCCTCTTGTGACAATTTCACTACAGCATCCGGTTCTATCAATCCATTGACAATACCTTCGTCATAATATTGAGTGCCTGCAATCCAATCAACATTTCTTGCTAATGCAATACTTGAATTATTTGATACAGAATTCCATAATAAGAACTCAGGAGCCATTAAATCAAACGCAACTTTAACGGTCTTTTTAGTTACGAACCAAGTTTTACCTCCGAATCCTTTTCCCAAGGTATTTTTGTTCCAATATTCTTTTCCTACTGAATTGCCGATTTCATCCTGAACAAAGGTTCTGTTCTTTTTTCTCAACCAACTTAATGGAGAATCAACAATTTCATTGGCTCTATTTTTCTTTAATTGAGCGATTTTTGTTTCTAAATCTATTGCTTTATCTAACTGCTCAAATCGTTCAGCCTCACTTAGAGTAGAGTCACTCATTCCAGATTCCGCTTTGATGTATTCCTTTTCCGCTTTTTCCAATTCTTTGCGTGTTCTAGATTTAAAAGGATTCATTTCTTGCCAATTAGCTTTGAACCTAGCTCCGCTGCCTTTAAAACCATCTGCAAATATCCATTTAGGTTGAGCTTTTATAAGTGCAGGAGCATTTTTAAAGAAATTAAGTCCTGAAACATCAACATTGGCTGCTTTGCCCATTCCTTTTATTCCGACTCTGGAAGCTAATACTGTTGCAGAACCGGCACCAATATCTTGCCAAGCATTGTCAATTTCTTCTACTGTTTTTGCTGTACAAGTGTTATATACACCCTTTCCAACTTGAACAGCGCCACAGGCAAGTCCAGCATATAAGAGAACCGGACCTAATGCCGGACATGCAATCGTTGCAGCAACCGCACCCGCAATAAGAGCCACATTCCTTATACATTTAATAGGACTCCATTTTCCTTCATTGTCAAAGCCCGCAATGCTTTTTACCATTTTCCAAGCACCGGTTGCAGCATTTCCCAGTCCTCTTAAAAGTCGTTTTCCCCAAGAGACATTTTTTCTGTAATCCTTTGCTGACATACTTACAGTAACAGAACCGTCTTTTTGCTTTCCTGCTTCTATTTCTTTTAGCTTTGTATCAATTTCGTTTACACCTTTTTGATACTCAACTTTTTCTTCTTCTATTTTTTTTATCTGATTTTTTTCTTTTAGAATACGGGCACTTTTTTGCTCTGTTGTTTCATATTTTTTAGAAGAGCTTGCCCCAGAAGAACTACCCCAATATTGATTTGAGAAATCAAACACTGGTGAGCTAAAATTATTCCAACCGGTATTCATGTTAAATTCCGGCATTTGATTCTGCATCCAAGAATAATTATTAAAATTAAATTGACCTATAGAATAATCCATAAATAATCCCTTATAGTTCCCCGTAATTATATAAAGAATTTTTGTCATCAAGAATTGCTTAATATGTAAAGATATGTAAAGTGCTTTATTAAAAGTGTTTTTGTGTTACGCTAAAGCTATGAAGTGTGGATTTGTAACAATCATAGGGCGTCCAAATGTCGGAAAATCTACTTTATTAAATCAGATTCTCGGACAAAAAATCGTTATTACGACAGATAAGGCGCAAACAACAAGAAAGCGAATAAAAGGAATTCTTACAGAGGACCGAGGACAAGTTATATTCGTTGATACCCCAGGGGTGCATCGTCCATTGAACAAACTCGGAGAATTTTTGATGGATGAGGCAAAATTTGCTCTGCCGGATGCTGATTTAATTCTTTTTCTCGTAGATGGTTCTGAACCTGCGGGAAAAGGGGATAAATGGATTGCTGAGAATCTTTTAAAAAAGACAAAAACACCTATAATTCTTGTCATGAATAAGGTTGATAAAATCAAAAACATTCAAAAGGCTGAAGAGAACTTAATGAGTTACAAACTCCTATTTGACGAAAATATTCCGGTTGTGAGAATCTCTGCGAAAACAGGCAGAAACAAAGATACTCTGCTAACAAATATTTTCAAAAAACTACCTGATGGCGAAAAATTATATCCGGATGATGTTGTAACAGAAGAGAGTATGCGCTCTGTTGCTGAAGAAATTATAAGAGAAAAAATCCTCTTGAATACAAAAGAAGAGATTCCGCATTCAGTAGCAATTACAATAGACAAGTACCAAGAAGATGAAGATATTGACCGAATCTATGCAACTATATATTGCGAACAAAAAAGTCAAAAAGGAATTCTTATCGGCAAAGGCGGTTCACTTTTAAAGACCATAGGAACTCAGGCTCGAATGGAATTGGAAGAAATTACAGAGAAAAAAGTTTTTCTCGCTCTGGAAGTCAAAATTGAAAAAGATTGGCGAAAAAAAGATAAAGTTCTGAAAAATTTCGGTTACTTTTCTGAGAATTAAAACAAATAATCTAGTATATTGGGGAGTGTGTGTATGAAAATTGTGGCTGATTACACAGTCAGACAGTCAAATAATTATAGTTCTCCGTCTTTTAAAAGAAGATGGGCTGAACATGCAAGTTGGGGCGCAAACTTTGTAAAAGAAACAGGAAAAGCTGATTTTAAACTCTTCACTTTCCCTGATGCAAAAGCCGTTTTTGTTGAACTTGCGAAAAAAGCAGAAAATTCGTTTGGAAACATAAAGGACAGGTTTGTGCAACTTGTTTTTGCTCAAGGCGCAGCTTTTGGTTTAACTCAAGTTTTAGCAAAAGATGACAAAACCTCCATCTACCCAATGGAAAACAAAGGTGACGGAGTTTTTGAAGCACAAAACATTGATGCCGAAGAAGGCGCCGAATATAGATTCATTATTCAAAGAAAAGATACTGACTTTAGCATTGTTAAAGACCCATATTCAAAAAGTCAATCAGATATTAACGGTTGGAGCAAATTATATACCCCCCAAAATTACAAATGGGAAAATATGAACTGGTTGGATGATAAAAGAAAAATCACCAGAAAACCGGACGAAAAATTGCGTGGTTTGGAAAATCTCATAATAGAAGAGGTAAATATTCCGACTCTTTCCCAAGAGGGCTCTTTTGATATGGCAAAAAAGCATATCGATTTAATTGCGAACAAAGGGATTGCAACAGCTGTCGAGATAATGCCGGTTGAGAATACGTTTTCTTTACAATGGGGTTACGATGGTGTAGATAAATTTGCCGTAAACGAAAATATGGGAAATACTAATAAACTCAAAGAACTTATAGATTATATCCACGGAAAAGGATTAAACGTAATTATGGACATGGTTCCCAACCACGTTGGTCCAGACGGTTGCGATTTGGATAAAACAGGACCTTATCTAAAGGGACCCAGTCCTTTTGGCAACGCTATTAATTATGAGGGCAAGAACAATCGTTATGTACGTGATTGGATGGCAAATGCAGCATTGTGGTGGATTAATGAATTCCAAGTCGACGGATTAAGAATTGATATGACAAAATTTTGTGAGTCAGATTACCTCTTAAAACAAATTGTAGAAGAAGTAAACCACCACAATCCAAAAGCATTTATTATTGCAGAAGACGGCAGAGAGAATTTAAACTCTGTAACAAAATACGCAAGCAACCGCTTATCTCATGAAGATAGTCTTCAAATGATAGATGAGTGCGTCAATAACATTGCAAATAAGGGATGGATGACCTACCCGAACGAAATAGGATTTGATTCTGAGTGGGATTTTCCGTTTATGCATGAGTTAAAAAACACTATTCTTATGCCAGCAACCATAAATTTGGACAGATTAGATGACAAAATCAAAAATTCTCAACACAGAGTTAAATTTGTTATGAGTCATGATGAAATCGGAAATTTGGACGGAACAAGACTGATTCCGAAAATAATTGCCACACATCTTGATTTGTTTGGAAAAATGAAAGGAAACTCTGATGCTGAGAAAGGACAAAAAGCCGCTCATTTTGCGCAAGAATTTACCCGTCTCTACGTCATTGGCGAACTCGGAAAAATGACGAAAGAAGAGATTCATGCTAAAGCAAAAGAGTTTGGGTTGAATGATAACAGCAGAATTTCGTATGCTGCTATAAAACAAGCGTTTAACATTGCAAAAGCAAAACAAAGATTGGCTCTTGGAACAGTAATGACTGTTCCGGGACCTAAAATGTATTTTCAAGGCGACGATGATATGAAATTGTCATATTTCAAATTTTTCAGAGAATTTTCCGATGATAAAGCAAAAAGAGCTGAACATCCGGAATATGTTGAATCCATAATTGCAGAAAAAGGATACGACACACTCGAAGAAATTGCTCGCCCTCAATCTATTTTGGGGAGTGTTGTTCCGAAAGATAATACCCATTCGCAACAAATGCTAAAATTTATGCAAGACTTGAGCAACACTGTAAAAAGTTCCAAAGCACTCACTTCCGGAGAAATTACAAATACGTATAAAGATATTTATAACAATGTTCATGTACATCAACTCAAAAACGGGGATGAAGAAGTTCTTGTCTTAAAACACTTTGGTGAAAGTTTCCACGACAAATCATACAGCTTCGCAAACTTCCCAGATGGAAAGTGGCAAGAAATTTTTAATAGCGACAAAAAAGAATATGGTGGCTCCGATTATCTGAACAACGAAACAATCTCCAAAGAATCTCAAGCATTAAGCCTTGCTCCAAACTCAATCGTAATACTTAGAAAAATATAGTATTTACTTTACAATACGCTCGTGTTAGGATTAAAACACAGAAAAGGAATACTATGACAATTTTGAGAAGACATCATCAGCATCATTTACATCTGAACCCGAAGGGGCTCGGAGTTTTGCTGACTTCTCTTCTGTAAACTCCTTTAACTGGCTCTTTCGGGATATTTAAGAGAATGTATAAGAGCTAAGTAAATGGAGAAATTTTAAAATGTCACTAGTCAACATAATATCAGCAATAGGAAATAATGCCAGCGTATACCCGCTACTTGTGAGAGATTGCGGAATAGAAATTCCATCAAAAGTCGGAATGACATACGTACAAAACTTAAAAGATTCAAAACAAATGGCAAACAATGCGTTGAGGGAACGTTTAATCGACGAGTACGGAACTTCTGCAATTTGGCTTGGAGGAATTCCTCTTATGGATTGTCTTTGTAACAAAGGCATCAAAAAATTGGGATTTAATCCAAATATAAACCCGTCTTTATTCAAAGAATCTGACAAACAAGGACTTAAACTTAATATAGAAAAGTTCAAGAATCTGGCTCCGAACGAAGTTAAGGAGATAGAAAATGTTTTGAAAAACAAGGGTAAATACGAAAAACTGTTAGCCGGCAAATTCGTACTTTCCACTGCAATCCCTGTTTTTTTAATGGGATATTGCCTTCCGAAGATGAATTTTGCACTAACTGAAAAACTAAGAAAAAAGCAAAATAATGTAAATAAGCCCTCCGAGAAAGCAACTTCCGAAAACATAGCGTTTAAAGGTAATGCTGTTTCAGCTCTTGCTAACATGTCTACGGTTAATAAAATGGCAGTCACTGATGGTGGATTAACAGTAGGAAGAGTCGCAACAGCAAGAAATAAATACGAAAAATTGGAAATGGGATTCAAGATGGCAGGTATGATGTTTCTTAATTTCGTTGCGCCTTGGTGGATTGCCAAATTTTTTGACGGTGTTTCCGGAAAATTATTCAACACAAATGTAAATTTGGACCCTAAAATACTTAACGACAACGAATTTTTAAACTCAATAAAAAACAAAACTCTTGAACTTCCAAAAGAAAATATTATTGAGTTTCTGGACAAGAATCCGGATTCAAAATTCTCAAAACTCGCAGAAAAGTTTTGTGGAGTTAAGTACTTAAAAAACAGAATCCGTGACCCAAGAGAATTTGTTGATGAAAACAAAATCGCAAAATTCAAAAACGAAATTGAAAAATTTGCAAAACAAGCAAATTCAACCGGAGACGTAAACAAATTTGCAAAAAAAGCACTGAAAGTTAAATCCGGAAATATTCTTGCAAACGTTGCGCTAAGCAGCCTTTTGTTAGCCGTCGGACTTCCAAAACTAACATTTATTCTTAGAAAGAAAGTGACGGGCTCAGATGCTGAACCTGGGCTTATCAGAGAATAAATACATATAGTTATAAAGATTATGTAAGGATTTCAGGTTTCTCCAATTTTTTATACTATACTTGAATAGTAGTTATTATAAATGGAGAAAGAGAATGACAAGTAATTCATCAGTTTTGGAAAAAACAGGGTCTATTCACCCATCTGCTGTAATTCACCCATCTGCAAAAATAGCAGAAGGTGTTACTATCGGACCTAATGTAGTTATCGGAGAAGGCGTTACTATTGGCAAAGATACCAGAGTAATCGCTAATGCATATATTGAATTTGCAGAAATTGGTGAAAATTGTACAATTTCTCCGTTCGCAACTATTGGTTCTGAACCTCAAGACTTAGGTTACAAAGGCGAAGCCACAAAAGTTGTTATCGGAAACGAAACTATTATTAAAGAAAACGTTACAATCCACAGAGGTGCTGCTTGCGGAGATTTCACAACCAGAATCGGCAACAAATGCTTGTTGATGGTAGGTTCTCACATTGCACATAACTGTGTTTTGGCAGACCAAGTTATTCTTGCAAACCTTGTTACATTGGGTGGACACGTTCATGTTGGATTTGGCGCTTTCGTTGGCGGAATGAGCGTATTCCATCAAAATATCAGAATCGGCGATATGGCAATCATCAGCGGATTCTCAGCTTCTCGCCAAGATATACTTCCATACTCTAAAGGTGAAGGCAGACCTCCTGTACCAAGAGGATTAAACGTTATCGCTATGAAGAGAAGAGGAGTTTCTCAAGAAATAAGAACTGCTACTAATGAAGCATTTAAACTCTTGATTTCTGAAGAATACAACACTTCTCAAGCTATTGAAAAAATTAAAGCTGAAATTCCGATGAATGAATACATCGAAAAAATGATTGATTTTATTCAAACTTCTAAACGTGGAGTTTTACTAAAATCACATAAATCCGGCTACCAATCATTAGACGAGTAGTCTTATAAACGTATTTTTTACACTTTTTAGGCAAAACCTTTAACTACAAGGGTTTTGCCTATTTGTTAACAAATGTAAACTTTGAAACGATATACCTCTTGACATAAAATTCTTATGTGCAATAATATAAATACACACTTTAAGTGTAGCCGAAACACTAAATAGCAAAAACAATATAACCCCAAAAATCATATAAACTCCTAGATAATAAACACTAAAAAGACCATTAGGATGCAGAAAACAAAACCCACTCGACACACACCGGGTGGTTTTTTTTATGCTTATTTTTATTCTGTTATGCTAAAATTAAATCATGTTTTATATTACATTAGGCATTATTGCAAGAATATTTTCGAATACATATTTGAATGTGTTTCAAAAATTTTTAACCAATCAAGGTGAGTGTCCGTCTGTTATTAACTTTTTTACATATCTTGGTCTATCTGTTATCGGCATTCTTCTTTGTCCGAATGTTATTTATTCAAACGAAATTCTGTTAAATATCATAATAATGGGAATTTTAGGAGCTCTCGGCAACTATTTTATAATCAAAGCCTTGTCCTGTGGAGAATTATCAAGCGTCGCTCCCATAAATTCATACAAACCGGTTGTTGCCCTTATATTGGGAGTAATTTTACTTGGAGAAATTCCAAGTTTACAAGCAATCATTGGCATCGGATTGATTATATTCGGCACCTTCGTGTTAACTACAACAAAATTCTTGTATTCAAAAGCGTTCACATATCGAGCATTAGCATTGGTGTTCTCCGCTTCCGAAGCAATTTTTATCAAAAAAATAATAATTTTATCAAATATTCAATCTTGCTTTCTGTACTGGACAATCTCCGGCTTAATATTTGCGCTGATTTTTTTATTAATTTCAAAGCATAAAATAAAAATTCAAACTCAAAACATCAAACCGCAATTAATTTTGATACTGTTAGTTGCGATAATGCAATACTCAACAAATTATGTTTTCTCAAAAATGAACGTTGCGTACGCACTTGCCCTTTTCCAACTATCTACTATTTTAAGCGTTATAGTCGGAGTAAAAACTTTCAAAGAATCACAGCTTAAGCAAAAATTAATTGGTTCTACTGTAATGGCAATCGGCGCAGCAACTATTGTCCTTGCCTAAAACATCCCGCTTCATGGTCATTAACAACTCCAATAGCTTGCAAATAGGAATAAATAATCACCGTTCCAACATATTTCATACCACGTTTTTTCAAATCCTTTGATATCTTATCGGAAAGAGGAGTACTTACAGGAATATCTCCTCCAGCATGCTCTACCACTTTTCTGTCTGTAAAGCCCCATATATAATTAGAAAAACTACCAAATTCAGTTTTTACATCAATAAAAATTTTCGCATTCTCAATTGCGGCTTTAATTTTGCCACGACTGCGTATAATTTTAGGATTTGCAAGTAATTCTTCAATTTTGTCTTCATCATATTTTGAGACTAAATTATAGTCAAAATTATCAAATGCAAGACGAAAAGCCTCCCTTTTCTTCAAAACAGTAATCCATGACAAACCTGCTTGAAAAGATTCTAAAACAAGTAACTCAAATAGTTCTCTATCATCATATTTAGGAACACCCCATTCTTCATCATGGTATTTGATATAAATGTCAGACTTCTCGTCTACCCAACTACATCTCTTCTTTTGGCAATTCATCTAATATAAACGCTCCAAGACGACCTTCACGAAAATCTTTCAAAACATAAATTGCAGTTCTTTCCATATCAGGTTCATTACCTCTTTTCAACCAATTTCTTGAAACTGCAATGTTTTCCAAAGACAATTCTTCAACCTTATAATACTCGCAAACCTGATTTTTGTATTTTCCTTCTGAAAGCATGTCCAATAAGGCACCTGCAACAGGCTCCGGAGAATACGCATTTTCTGAAACAGAACTTACAAAAGCAAGTTTAACCGCCTGTAATTGATCATCTTGTCTGGTCGGAATAATCCCCGGCGTATCAAGCAAATCTAATTTCGGATTAATTCTAACCCACTGTTGTTGGCGTGTAACACCGGCTTTTGCACCAATTTTAGTTTTTGATGATTTTGTTAACTTGTTTATAACACTGGACTTTCCAACATTCGGCATCCCAACAACCATCGCCCTTGCAGCACGACGCAACAAACCTTTAGCCATCAGTGCTTGTATTTTTGGTTCGCTCAAATCCACAGCTGCCTTAACTACAGCTGCTAGGTCTTTTGCTCCTTTTGCTTCTGTTAAAATTACAGGACAGCCGGTTTCATTTTTTAGAAACTCTGCCCATTTTTTCAAATCATTTTTATCGGCCAAGTCTGTTTTATTCAACAAAAGAAGCCTTGGTTTATCACCCAAGAGCTTCTTTATGTTTGTGTAACTACTACTTAAAGGAATTCGTGCATCACGTACCTCAATAACCACATCAACCAGATTCAACTGTTCTTTTAGCTGACGTTCTGCCTTTGCTATGTGACCTGGGTACCAGTGAATATGCAGCTTATCTTTTTTCAATTTTTTCCTTAATACGAGTTGCTTTACCTGAACGTTCTCTCAAGTAATACAACTTAGCACGTTTTACATCACCTTTTCTAAGAACTTGAATTTTTTCGATACGTGGAGAGTATACTAAAAATACACGTTCAACACCAACACCTTGGAATACTTTTCTAACTGTTATAGTTTTGTTAATTCCTGAGCCGTGTTCAGCGATGATTGCGCCTTCATAAGCCTGGATTCTTTCTTTATTACCTTCAACGATTCTGCAGAATACTTTAACTGTATCACCAGGATTCATATCCGGTAATTCTCTTGTTGTGTATTCCTTTTCTAAATTACTAATAATAGGATTCATTTTTGCTATTCCTTATATTTTGACTACGTATACATTTAGAACTATCATAAATAAAACAAAAACTAAAAACAAGTATGTGTAAAAAAAATAGTCCGAATTGTAAACATTTTTTTACTTTTGTAACATTTTTAGCTAGAATTGACAAAAGGAATCTTTCACGAGCCTTAATTACACCAGCCGAACATGAAAGGTAATAAAATTGAAACCAGTTTCAGGGAATAGCAATCAATTAGCAAAATTTATTACAACAATGACAAAGAAGGATGCACTAGCACCTGTCGTTGCGTTGGAAGCTACCGTAGTTGCAGGCAGAACTTATCAAGCTTACAAGAGAGGAAAAGGCGATGAAGCTCGTGAACGTTTCTTGGAAGAAATTTCTGGATCTATTGTATGGCTTTTTGGAGTAAAAGTCCTTAATAATCTAGGAGATAATATTCTTAAGAAAATGTTCAAAACTGCCAACAACTTTGATGTAGGTACAGATAAAGTATTAAGAACACCTTTTGATAACTTTATGAAAAAAGTTGCACCAAAGGGATTCTCCGGCAAACAAGTTGCTCTTATAAAAGGAGCAAAAGTTCTTTCAAGCATTTTACTTGCGAACTTATTTATCGGCTTTGTTGTACCTAAGGTAAATCACTATATAACAAATACAATAAGACACAACAAACATGAGCGCCAAGAAGAATTGTTGCATTCAAACGATAAATTAGAGCTTTCTCAAAACAAAGATGAAGCAGCAAATCCTGCATTCAAAGGCGGTGGAATGGCTGCAATGAATGCGTTTACAAATGCGATTGAAAATACCAATACAGGTAAACTTCTTTCAACCGACTTGGGTATAGCAGGCGGAAGAGCTCTGAATGCCAGAAGTGGCGAAGAAAGAAGAGAAATTTTATTTAGAGACTTAGGCTCTATTTATTTCTATATGTGGGCACAAGGTCATGTTATCGATTTGATGAACTTTGCCGAAACCTGTAAATTTTCAAGATTGAACCCTGGTAGTGCAGGCACTTTGACAGAATATTTG
>CAKVMU010000025.1 GCA_934773085.1 uncultured Candidatus Melainabacteria bacterium | reverse complement strand
GATTTAAAGTTCTTCTTGGAAACCATAAAATTATACATAAAATCCCACTAAATTTTTGTTAATATTTCTTAATATTCGACTTTGCTTGTTTGTAAAAAATATATGTGTATGATATTATTCTTATATACAAAAATCACATTCAACAATCACAAATTTGAAATTAATTTAAATATTGAATAAGCAAGGAGATTATAATGCTAGATTTTCTGTTTAAGAAAGAGACTACGAGTGCAGAGCTTTTGAATGACTTTTACTCCAAACTTCGTGAAATGTATTCTTTTGAATCAATCAGTGATGAGAGAAAAGAGTATTTGAAGTCAACAATGGATAAGTTTGGATATCTGCCTTACCCTCAAATCAAGGCTTTGGAGGAGCTTACGGATGCGGAAGTTCTTTGGGCTTTAGAATCTAAATGGGAAAAAGAAGGTGTCTTCAAAGATGGAAAATTTGAGTTTTCAAAAGCGAGTGTTCTTGCGAGAAATAATGTAAAAGATTCAAGTTGGCTTCAAAAAGAGGGTCACGATATCAAGCTTATAAACCTTGCAGGATTGGGTAACGGTAATGAGTCTGATTCTTGCGGTAAGTTTATGGATTGGATGCGTCAACTTTTGATTCTGCCTACAGGAAACAAAAGTAATGGTATTTTTGCAACAACTATGTATTTGATACCGTTCCATCCTCGTGAATTTGGTTGTGCGTATCTTCCGACTGCAAGTTGTGTAAGCCCGAATCTTGAAGATAGCAATATTAAAGAAAAAACCGGACTGGATGCAGACGGACAGGTTAAAACATTTATTGAATTGGCTCAATTGGCGGGTCATCCTGTTATTTATGATATACTTCCGCAAACCGGTCGTTTTTCAAAAATTGTTCTTACAACTCCTGAGTGTGCAAGATGGTTTGACATAAATGCTTTGATTCAGGAGCTTTGCAAGAATGTTGATACTGTTTGTGAAAGTTTGAAAGATAAATATTTAAAAGATGATATAGATATTGTTTGCGGTATTTACAAAAAATCTGTTAAAGGCGAAAGTTATGGGGATTTAACGGAACATTACAGAAATATTTTCAACGAAATTGATGAATTGATGAAGGACACAAAAATATTCCTTTCAAATTCTATGTTGGAAAGAAGCATTCAAGACAAGCTTTATAAAAAAGCAAAAATGATAATTAATAAAGTAGCTCATAATCAGCGTGGAAAGAAACTTACGGAAAAAGAAATCCTTAATCAAGGTGAAATTATTCAAACATTGATTCAGGAAGGTATGTGGCCGGCGCCGGGCGGTGCCTGGTGTTCAGCCGGAGTTCCTGTTTTTGACAGAATGAGTGAAGGTGCATCTTACCCGACATTTAGACACTACAATTATAAAGGTGAAGATGTAACAGAATTTGCAAATTTGGATTGCCAAACCCCTTATTATTTTGTATGTTTGGAAAACGGCAAATACAATAATGACGTAATTAAATTCTTTGTGGATTATATGAAAAACTTGCAAGAAGAATATAACTTTGACGGGTTTAGAGTTGACCACATTGACCACATTGTAGATGATGTTTCCGAAAAGGATGGTGTTCCGATAAGTTACAGAGCTCCGAGAAAAGTTTTGGGAATGTTGAATAATGCAATGAAAGACAAAGTTCCATACTTTGCTTCTCTAGCGGAATATATGTTAGGAGAAAATTCTTTGAAAGAATACCACCAAGATATGAATTTTGATATTCTTTGGGGAAATGATATTCCTGCTCAAAGCTATAAAACACCGGAAGTTATTGCGGATGAAAACTTGCAATTATCAAATTACAATTCATCTTCAAAGAAAGCTACTCCGCTTTCAATTTTGAAAACTTACAATAACCAAGACGGCGAGTTTGAAGCTTTTGACAGATATCCGACACAACTTGGTGAAGCCGGAGCATTGTTCAAATGGTTCAAGTTTAAGTTCCTTCCGGGAGGAAAATTTGCTCGGAGACCATGTATGTACGTTGATGGAGATGAATCGTTTACAAATGGCGGAATTGAAGCTGCTATTGGTTCTGAAGTGTCAATGAAACGTGGAAAAGATTACGATTTCTATGCTAAGTTTGATGCGATTGATAGATTTGTTAAAAATTCTTCTGTTATATCTGATGGTGAAGCTCACATTATTCGTCAGGATGATGACGGTTTTGTGGCTTGGCAGATTCAGAAAGAAGGTTTGAAAAATTCAATCCTTGTTGTTGCAAATTACAATTCACCGAGCGAAAAATTCCGTGTGGAAGGCGAAGACGGTAACAGTTGGAATGAGGAACGAGAAGGACACGAAGTCTTTGATAAAACAATTGAACTTTCTTGTGATTATTCAATCGTTTCAGAATTCAGATTTGACGGGACAGATTATATTGAAGAAAAATTTGTTGCTGCAACAAATTCATTGTCTTTTGGCAAGATTATGCCAGCAGAGTTTAAATTCTTCACAGTAATCAAATAGTTATCGAGTAGTGTTAAATAAATAACATTTCTCTATGGAGTATAAAGTTACGATTAAGTAAACTACGATTAAATGATAATGGGATACGCCGGAACGATAGTTCCGGCTTTTTCTTTTTTATTTGATAAAACTGAATGCGACAACATTATCCAGATTTATGTGTAACCAGTCGTACTTTGCTTCCCCAAATTGTTCGCAAGAATGTCCGTAAGTTTCTTCGTATTTGCATAACGATACATTAGTAAGGTTAACAAAACCGTCTTTGTTACATTCTTCGCAGTCATAAACAATTCCTGTAATTTGGTAATGATTTGTGAGCAAGATTACTCTGTTGGTTTCACTTTTTTGCATAATTTTTTTAAAAAATCTGATTTTTTCCACGTCGGTATATCCTATATTTGTGCAACAAATACAGAATCCGTTAAACTGTTGGTTGAAGCAATTACCCTGTCAGGCTAAACTACCATATCATTAAATTCACGAATGTCGTCGTAGTTAAACATATGAACGAATGTGTACAACATTCTTGCGGAGAATCGTTTTGTTCCTACCTCGAGCATCGCCCTCAGAGCATCTCTGTTGCTTGCGACGTGGGTTGCGGTTCTGTTGCAAGCCAGATTGTCATAATAATTCGCAACATTGATTATTTGCGCAAATTCTGAAATATAATCGCTTGAAAGTCCCTGTGGATAACCGGAACCGTCATTGTTTTCGTGGTGTTCAAGGGCTGCTTTTGCAATATCATCTGATAAATTTAATTCGTTTTTAATTAACTCATACCCAATAATTGTATGGTTAGCGACTTCATCCTCATTAACTGTTAAGAGAGCAGAGCGGTCATTCAGAACTATTTTTAGTTTGCCTATGTCGTGAAGCAGACCGGCCAATATAACTTTTTCTATCTCAAGGTTAGAGTATTCAAGTTTCTTTGCGATTAATCCACTAACAATTGCTACGTTTAGCGGGTGGCAAATTTCGTATTCGCCGAGAAATCTTATTTGTGAACCTTTTTTTGATTTTCCTAATTGTTTAAAAATATCGGATAACATTATGCTGACAAGGGAATTTAGTTTTAAAAGACCTTCCTCATAATAGTCTTGTAAAAATAAATCAAGAGTTTTTCTTAAATAATATTTGATTTTTATTTGTGTATCCATTTTTAGGATGCCGTCACGATTCACAACAGTCTCAAAATCACTTGTGTCGAGAGTATCAAAAGAAAAACTTGCAAGTTTTCTCAAGTTTCCTTTGCCTTGAGGAGATTTGCCACCTTTAACGCTGTTTTCATCCAAATCTTCGGTAAACAATTTGGTGTAGTTTTTCAGCATAATCAATTTTCCGGGGGTTAAAACCTCTCCGGCATTTAGAATCTTACTGTTAGATTCGTTATACAAATCAAACGGTAAAATCTTAAAACTGCTCAATTCTTTTGGTGTTACTATTCTCATACGTAGATTATAACACTTTGTTCAGTCAATAGCATACATTATTTGCTTTATTTTTTTGTAAATGCTTATTCTTGTCTGCGCTTTTCTTTGTAGCTGTAAAGGGCATAAATTGTAAACCCAATTGACAACCATACTAAAAAATACAGAGCGGATGTCGCTTTTGCACTGAATTTGCAATACATTAATGATAAGCAGGTAAGAATTCCAAGTATAGGGAATGCTGGGCAGAATGGAACTTTGAATGGTCTTTCTCTGTTTGGTTCTGTTTTTCTTAAGATTAACACTGCAATACATATGATTATGAAAGAAGTAAATGTTCCAAAATTACAAAGTTCTGCAGATATATTTAAGTCCATAAACAATGCACAGACGATTACAATAAGTCCGGAAACCCAAGTCATAACGTGTGGGGTTTTGAATTTTGGATGGATAACATTTAATGATTTTGGCAAGAAGTGATCTCTGCTCATTGCAAAAAGAATTCTTGTAGTTCCTAATTGATAAATTAGCAAAACAGAAGTCAGTGCGCACAAAGCTCCAATAGAGATGAGACCTGCGTACCAATTGATTCCAATAAATCTCATTGCGTGTGCGAGAGGAGCTTGTGTATCAATTGCGTTGAGCGGCACAACACCGGTTAGAACAAGTGCTGCCAGTACATACAGAATAGTACAGATTCCTAAAGTACCCATAATTGCGATTGGCAAATCTTTTTGAGGATTCTTTGTTTCTTCTGCTGCTGTTGAAATCGCATCAAATCCAATGTATGCGAAGAAAATCAAAAATGCTCCGGTGAAAATCCCTTCAAGACCGTTTGGCGCAAAAGGAACCCAGTTTTCCGGTTTAACATAGAAAGCTCCGACAAAAATAAATGACAGGATGATAAACATATTAACTCCGACCATTATTGTCGCAACTTTTGTAGATTCTTTAATCCCTTTAATCAAGAGTATTGTCAAAATTAAGACAATTGCAATTGACGGTATATTTATAGCGATTGGAATATCAAATCCAAAAGGAGTGTTTAAAAATGGCATTTTATCATGAGGATTCCAGCCATATTTATAACACATTTCGTACATTGTCTTATAATCATTTCTCAGCCATAACGGAAAATTGACAACAAATGCCGGAAGAACATGCTTGAATCCTTTTAAAAACTGTACAAAGTAGCCTGTCCAAGCACTAGCGACAGTAATCTCGCCGATAGCGTATTCCAACATAAGAATCCAACCAACCATCCAAGCCATAAATTCGCCCATTGTTGCGTAGGTGTAGGTATAAGCACTACCTGCAACCGGAATCATAGCGGCAATTTCGGAGTAAGAAAGAGCTGTAAATACACTTGCTATAGCTGCAAGTACCATTGATATTACAATTGCAGAACCTGCGCCCGCTCCGTCTGAACTTCCGACTATAGCAGAGCCGATAATTGTAAAAATGCCGGTTCCAACAACGGCGCCAATACCGATGACAATTAAATCAAATACGTTAAGTGTTTTCTTTAAACCTGACTTCGCCCCTTCCTCGATTAATTCCTGAGGAGATTTGCATTTTGCCAGATTGCTAAATATTGTTTGTAATTTTTTCATTTTCTTCCGTTAGTTTTTCGCCAGTGTGTGATAATGTTTTTTCTGCAAGTCTGTTTTTCTTGTAGCCATAAGATGTGTAAATGAGAATTCCCATAATTACCCAAACTACAAATAGTTCAGTTGAAAGAACTGCTGTTTCGCCTTTTGCGACTACCATTGAAAATACCATCAAGCCTCCGCAGCAAAGGATTCCTAAGAGAGGAAGCCAAGGGCAGAACGGTACTTTGAACGGACGTTCTCTGTCCGGATCAGATTTTCTGAGCAGTAATACGGCAACACATACAATGATGAAGGATGTAAATGTTCCGAAATTACACAGTGATGCGGCTACGTTTAAATCAAGTAATATAGTTCCCAATGCACCGACTACACCAACTGTAATCGTTAAGACATGTGGTGTGTTGTATTTTGGGTGCATTTTCTGGAATACTCTAGGTAAAAAGTGGTCACGGCTCATTGCATAAAGAACTCTTGTTGCTGCCAAGAACATTACCAAAAGAACTGAGGTTAAACCGGCTAAAGAACCGATTGAAATTAATCCTGCAATCCAGTTTTGACCGACTGCACTCATCGCAAATGCCATTGGTGCCTTGAATATTCCATCAGGTATTGCAACTCCGCTGGTCGGTTGCAAACCTGTTAAAATTAATGCTACTAAAACATAAACAATCGTTGTTATTAACAATGACCCCATAATACCTATAGGTAAATCTTTTTGCGGGTTTTTGCATTCTTCTGCAGCGGTTGCCAAAGCATCAAATCCGATGTATGCGAAGAAGATTATGAATGCGCCCATAAAGATGCCTTCAAATCCGTTTGGTGCAAAAGGAGTCCAGTTTTCCGGTCTTACATAAAACATTCCGGCAAGTACAAATAATGCAATAACACCAAGTTTTACGAACACCATAATTCCTGCCATTTTAGTGGAATCTTTTGTCCCTTTTATCATAATTGACATTGTTAATAAAATCATTATGATGGCAGGCAAGTTTATACAGAAAGGTATTCCCGCAAATGTAGGAATTACGCTGTGATAATCAATTCCTTGTGCGGTGTAAGCATTAACTGCAGAACGATAATCGTTAACAAGCCACAATGGTGGGTTTACAATCCAAGCAGGCAGTACACTTGAAAAACCTTTGATGAATTGTAAAAAGTGGTTTGTCCAAGCGCAGGCGACGGCGATAAATCCGATTGCGTATTCAAGCATCAATATCCAACCGATAATCCAAGCTGCGAATTCTCCTAACGTTGCGAATGTATATGCATATGCACCACCTGCAACCGGAATCATGGTTGCAAATTCGCAGTAACAAAGTGCGGAGAATATACTTGCAATAGCAGCAATTACCATTGATACAATCAATGCAGGTCCGGCTCCCGGGCTTGTTCCGTCCGGACTTCCGGCAGCTGCAATACCTACAACGGCAAAAATCCCTGAACCAATTATCGCTCCGACTCCCAAGATTATTAAATCCCAAAGTCCGAGAGTTTTTTCCAATCCTCCTTCTTTTGCACCTTCTAATGCATCATCAGGATTTTTTCTGGTAACCATTTTTTTTAAAACATTTGTAAATGGTGAGAAAAGTTCAGTATTTGCCATTTATCGCCTTTCGTGTAATTTTAGACACAAAGCAACACTGTGTTATCAGAGATTTGTGCCTTACTTTTTTCTACTTCACAGAATACTTGCAAAGAGGGAATCCAAGTTTTTCTCTTTGTTTGACGTAAAGTTCAGCAACCGCTGAAGCCATTGTTCTGACTCGGTTGATAAAGTTAATTCTTTCGTCTTTACTGATTACCCCTCTTGCATCAAGCAAGTTGAATGTGTGTGAACATTTTAAAACATAATCATACGCAGGAAGTACCAATTCTGCATTTACGCAGTTGTCTACTTCTTTTTGATATGCATCAAACAATTTGAATAATCTTTCCGCATCAGAATATTCAAAGTTATATTTAGATTGTTCAATTTCGTTTTGCAGATAAATGTCACCGTATTTAAGAGTGTTGTTCCACATAATATCAAATACGGACTCTTTGTTTTGGATATACATAGCGATTCTTTCCAAACCGTATGTAATTTCAAGCGCAACCGGTTTTACTTCCAGTCCGCCGACTTGTTGAAAATAAGTGAATTGTGTGATTTCCATTCCGTCTAACCATACTTCCCAACCTACACCGGCAGCACCAAGAGTTGGTGATTCCCAGTTGTCTTCAACGAATCTTACATCGTGCTTAGAAAGGTCAATCCCCATTGCTTCAAGGCTCTTTAAGTATAATTCTTGTGCGTTATCAGGGGAAGGTTTCAAGATTACCTGATATTGGAAATAGTGTCCAAGCCTGTTAGGGTTTTCACCATATCTTGCATCGGTAGGTCTTCTGCAAGGTTCTACCATTGCTGTATGCCAAGGTTCAGGCCCCAAAGCTCTTAAAAAAGTTGCAGGGTTCATTGTTGATGCACCTTTTTCAATATCATAAGGTTGTTGTATTATGCATCCGTAATCGGACCAGAATCTTGATAAATTAAGTATTAAGTCTTGAAAATTTAGCGCCATTTCACATTCCAACATTGTAATTTTTACACTTAATAAATTATACACAGAAAAGGTGGAAATGAAAAGAAAAAAGTAAATCGGATGTTAACTTTTGTTACATTTACATTCTCCTCTGTAATCACACCTACCAGCCAAATAAATTTACCCCTAGTTAATCCATTCAAAGCTTTTGACGTAATTCTCTCCGTTGATGTTACCTTGTATTTCGGCAACAAATTTTCTGTAATTTTTATCCGAAAATTCAATCCCCGGAATTTTGTTTATTTTTTCAATCAGCGTATTGTTTTTGGACAAATCTATGCCAGGAATAACGTTAAATAACGTATTGATAGACATATTCCCGATTGGTCCGAACATTGTTGAAATCTTTTTGGAAAGTATTCCCAAAACTTCCATATCGGCAATTGAGGTTGAAAAATTGTAAGTTCCCACAAGATACAGACTCAAATTTTTACCCTTTGTTCCGATTTCAATGTTTCTGGCAACGCCGTCTTTAATTCTTATATTGCCGTTGATGTCTGAGAATTCTCCGGTTTTGAGCGGTGTAATTATATCAATTACGCTATTGATAGACAGACCTGTTATTCCGCCCTTGATTAAGTTGCCAGCCTTTAAAAGGTATTCTAAAGAGCCAAGTTTAGGCATTTTCCCGTCTTTAACGTCAAATATTGTATTGCCGTTCAAAGTTTGCATACAACTTTGGAAATTTGTACCGTTGCAGGAAAGGTTGACAGTTCCGGTCATATCGCCATAAATTTGGTTTCTTAAATCGAACAGTGCCCAAGATATGTCATTAGCGTTAATGTCTTTTGCTGTAAGATTCAGATTTAAATCATTGTTTCTTAAATTGAATCTGTATCTTCCGTTCAAAGTGCCTTGCGCAATATCAAAGTTGAAGTTATTTATATCGAACAAGCCTTTGTCATTCATATTCGCAACTGCTTCAAAGTTTGTTGCATGAATGTTTCTCAATTGGATTTTATCGGCTTTGAGTTTGACGTTGTTAAATGAAATAGAATTAAGGTCAAAGCCTTCTAAGGATTCAAATGTGGAAACCGCATCAACTTGAGAAACTTTGATTCTGTTGACAATATTATTAAGGTTTAAATCGCTTGTGTATAAATACGCTTTTTCAATGTGGTATGGTGGGACGAGCTTGTTTTTCAATGTTCCTTCAAAGACAACGTCATTACCCATTATTTCACCTTTTGTCGATGCATCAACAGTTCTTTCTTTGAACACCAGTATAATATTTTTCATTGTTGTATCTAAGAAAGGAATATTTGTTTCAAAGATATGAAAATCTCCCAATACTTTCGGATTGGATAACTTTCCATTGATTTTTAAATCAGAAGTAAACTGACCTTGTTTTATATTCGGTTTTCTGAAAATTATATTGAAAATTCTTGCATCAGCAGGGTTTGATGTTTTGATATGAAGGTCTTTCATATTCAAATCATCTTTCAAAATTTCGACTCCGCCCCAAACTTTTAGCATATTCAAGCGAGTTTGTCTGCCGCTTAGTGAGTCAATCACTTTGTCGTAAGAGAATTCTTTTATTCTCAAATTATTACCGTTCAAAACTTTTGAATCCATGTCTAAAACAATTGCATTTTCAACATCTCCGATTGTTGCGCCGTAATGATAGATGCTAGAATCTTTGTTCATTTTGACGTTTGACTTAAGTTCAAAATTATCAGGAGTGCCTTTTGCTTTTAGTCCGTAAACAATGTCACCTTTGATTTTTACAGGATATATTTGGTTTTTGTTTATATATTTTTCAATAAAATCCTGTTGCGGTTTTGAATTTACATAAATGTTAAACGCTTGCTTCCCAAACGGGTCTTTTATTTCACCGTCTGCAAGTATTGGCATTTTGTCAGCGAGAATGTTTATCTTATTTAACCTTATATTGTTGTTTTTTATGGACAAACTGCCATTAAGAATGTTGATAGGAAGTTCCAGTGGTAAATAGATAAGAGAAATGCCGCTTAAATCTGTATAAGTATTAATTTTATTGTTTGTAATTTTGCAGTTTAGGTCGATTTTTCCTTTTTCAAATCTATAATCTTTTAACTTGTTTTTTATATTTTTAGGCAGAATATTCAACCTGAAAATATTGTTGAAGTTACTCAAGTTAGGAGTTTTGAGTCTAATATATCCGTCAGCTTCCGGCATATTAGAGAATGCGTTTTTAATTTTTAAATCTGTTGAAAACGTATTTTGGTTATTATTGACATATCCTTTCAGATTCTTAACGTAAACTTTTCCGCCGGATGCAATAACTTCTCCTGTTTGATACTTGATGGAACTAGAAGGCACAGAAGATATTATTTTTGCATTGAGATTAAGTTTGTCATACTCAACGTTGCTAATGTCCCCTTTATATTTAGCGATTACAGAAATTATAGGGAGCGGATTGAATGAGCGAATTGCCTCGTCCTGAATAACAAAATTAGGGTCAAGTTTTGGAATATTCAGTGCAATATCACCAATTCCGTTTTTAATTTTTGCTTTAATGCTTAAAGGTGCATTGCTTATTTTTGCAGAAAGGTTTGCATCTGCACTGTTTCCGTCAAATTTAACTTTACCGTTAGTATTTTCAACAAGCATGTTTTGGAAGGTAATATTGTTGTTTTGTATTGAAATTTCGCCTTTTGCGAAAGTATTTTTGTTGAATTCCAAATCTTCAATGACTTTTAATGCGCCATATATTTTTAGGTTTAAATCTGTTGTTCCGCTGATATTATCGAGTTTTGGAAGCATTGCTTTTACATCAGGAATCAAGGTTGATGTTTGGATTGCTTTATAGAGTTCTGCGGTCGGCTGATTTTTTGACTGTGCGTCGAAATCGAACTTTCCTAAAAGATTGCAAGTTCCTTTAAGGTTAAAATCTTTCTTATTAACTAATCCCTTTTTAGTTTCAAAAAAGGCTTCTTGATCGTTAAAAGTTAAGGTTGCATCGGTGTCAGTGAGTTTCAAATCCGGAATCTCAATAAAATTAACGGACGTATTATTTACGCTCAAAACACCCCAAACATGCGGATTTTTGCGGTTCCCTTTTACGGATATATCAATATTTCCTTTGCCGTAAATATCAAGAATCGGGACAGGTCCTATTATGAAGTTCAAAATTTCATGAAGCGGATTTACTACGGTTTCAGCGACATGCAAATCAACAGTCTTTGTGCTTTTAATTGTCATATCCGAATACTTGACGTTGTAAAGCTCTTGTCCGCCTTTTACCCAAACCTTTTCAGAGCCGCCTGCCGGTACAAAAACATCAAAGTTTATGTATCTTCCTGTTAAATTTAACTTAATGGTAGCTCCTTTTGTTGTATTTGGTATCGGTTTCGTAAGGATACCGTTATTTACATAAATATCACCGTTAATATCAGGTTCCGGAAGTCTTCCCTTGATTGACAAATTGCCTATTGTGTCACCATAAAATTTGTATCTTTTTAATTTATATACATCAATCTCTTCAACCTTGAATGGTGGCAACATATTTACGACATCTTCAACCTTGGTCGGGTTTATTTGGACGTTCAAATCCAGTGTTGGCATTGTTTTTCCGAAATAATCAAGAATTTTTCCGTTGAACGAAATGTTGATATTTGGAGAATTTATTTCCACTTTATCAAAATTAATACATTTACGTTTTATATTAAATTTTGATGCTATGCTTAATTTTTGAGGAAAGATTATCGAATCAGAAGGTGTTTTCATCAAAGCTTTGCAATTATCAAGCTCTGTGATGAGTTCGTCTTTGTTTGCGTGAACATTAATTATACCTTGCAAAGACTGCAAATCTCTAGGAAGGTAATGTTTAAAGTACATTCCGAACGGAGAAATGTCCAAATTCGTTACATCCATGTCGAATACAGTTCTTTTTATATCATTATTTTTCGGTAAAAACAGATTCAAATTTGCATCGGAAACTATGTTGTTAGCATTTAATCTGCTATCAATCTGTAGTCTTATGTATCTGTTTTTTTTCTGGAAAACAAAGTTTTCTCCTTCATATACAATCGGATTTGGAATGTTTTTTTGATAAAGTGTAGTGTTAAATCTGTCGATTTTAACAGAATCACATACGATTCTTGTATTTTCAAGTTTAGAGAAAAAATCCTTATCAAGTTGAGCGTTCTCTTTGATTCCGGAAATAAATTTTATATTGCCTGCACTCAGGTTATTTATGTGTACCCTTCCGGAAAGCAACGGTAAAATACGCAATCTCAGATTAAAGTTTTCAATATGAGTTTCAGTAATACCTTTTTTTTCTTTTACGGATATTTCTTCGGCTCCGAAACGAACTGTCGGCAGCAGAGAAAACCTGGTTTTTGGGTTTTTCAGCGTTATTTCGTAAGCGGAATTTTGGGATAAATTGTTGCAAACAACTTCTGCCGTTTTTGATATGAAAACCGGCAAGACCCCAAGGTACACTATATAGAAACTCGTTATTATAATTATTATTTTATTTTTTAGCATTTTTAACCATTATATAATAACTGGTAATTTTAGTAAATTATGCTATAATTTTATCGTGAGAGATTTATTGAAGTTATTAGTAGTTGGGATAGTTATATTATTTGCACCTTTGGCTAATGCCGAAAACTATAAGGTGCTTGTTGTTCCGGACAATATTGTGACCGAAAATGTTGCTCTGGACTCATATATTTATGATGCATCGGCAGAATTTTTTGCAGATGAGGTTGTAACACTTCTTAATCAAACAGATTATATAAAAGCACCATCTGTCAGTGAGACAAGAATCCTTCTCAAAAAAGACACATCAGCTATGTTAGCGGCTAAAAATCTTACTTCACGTTACAGAACTTCATATAATGTGGATTATGTAACGTTGAAAAAATTGGCTGTGAAAACTAATACAAGATACATTTTACTTTTAACATCGTTTATAG
>CAKVMU010000024.1 GCA_934773085.1 uncultured Candidatus Melainabacteria bacterium | reverse complement strand
CAGTTTAAAGAGTTCATAATACTTTTTCTTACCTTTGATATCAGCGTACAGGGTGTGGTTAATAACATCTGTCAGACTAACAATTCCCCTGCTTCTTTTTTCCAATGCAAGGGTAATATCTGCATCCGGAAATTGTTTTTTTACAGATAAAATAGTCGGAAGAAACAATATTTCGTCACCTAATCCGCCAAAATTTATGAATAGTATCTTTTTCTTATTATTTTTCATAACTCTTAATCCTGTCAATAATATCATTAATAGGTTTTTCCCAACTTATTGAGTCGGTTTGTTTAAATATTTCTACACTTTTATACCATGGAGTTGTTTTTGTGTCATTAAACCATCTCCAATCTGTTGTATAAGGGAGCATTAACAAGGTTCTTACCCCTAGAGCACCTGCAAGATGGGCAACAGAAGTATCTACAGTCACAACAACATCCATAGCTTTCAATGCTTGAGCTGTATCTTCAAAAGTTTTGAAATCTTTTGCAAGATTTATCATTTGCGGATAACGTTCGTTGCCGTTCAATGAATCTGTAACCTGAAAAGAATATATTTGGATATCCTCAAGATTTATCAACGGTTCCAACAGTCTGATATTAATTGTTCGGTTAATCATTGTTCTGATTCCGGCGCTGCCTGCTTCCCAGCACAATCCGACCTTAAGTTTTTCGGATGGAATCTCCTTCTCTTCGCTTTGCAAATATCCTTCAGCAAATGGAATGTGTTCAAAATCCATGTCCAAAGCGTACGCCAAATCGGTTATTCGGACTGATTGCATATTTGGGTCAATTTTGTCTATTGGGATGAATTCAACATCTGAATAATTTTGTTTGAACAATCCAATCAAAGACGGGTGCGTTGCAACCAAAACTTTTTCGGTTTGCGATTTTAAGAAAGGAATATATCTTATAAACTGTATGTGGTCTCCGAAACCTTGGTCGCAGAGTACAACAACGTTTTTATCAAAACTCTGTCCGACTTTCCAAAGGTTGTTGGTATTTTTGCAAATAGGCGTTTCTCTGTGGTAAAAATTCTTATACCCCTCATGAAATTTTTTCTGTGTAAGTTGGCACATTCCCAAAGAAGTGAGTGTTTCTACGTCATTTGGAAACGCATCCAGCATTTTGTTGTAATATTCTTCCGCAAGTTTGTATTCGCCTTGTTTTTGGTAACTTACGGCTATATTGTATGCAGCTTCTTTGCGTCCGAGGCTTTCTGCAATTTTATAACATTCGCACGCTTGCTTGTCATTAGAATATATAAGTTCTTTTAAGAATCCCAAATGGAACCACAAAGCAGGTGTTTCGTAATGTTCTTTCAAATATTCAACACATATTTTCTCTGCTTCCATCAGTTTTCCGGATTGTGTGTTTGCTTTAACCATATTGGCAACGGCATTAGGATTATCAGGATATAGTTCGTACATTTTTTGCGAATACTCAATTGCTTCGGAATACTTGCTTATATGAAACAGACTTAAAATTAATTTGTCGTAGATTTCTGCGGTGTTACCATATTCAAGCGCTTCTGTTAGGTAGCTTGCGGCAGCCTCGAAATTTTCACGTTCGAATTCACAAAAACCCAAAGCAGAAACTGTGCCTTCGGTTTTACTGATATCATAAGCTTCTTTGAGGTATTTACCTGCTTTGTCAAAGTTTCTGATATTAACATAGAATAATCCGACAAAAGAAAGCAATATTGGATTATTTGACTCACTTTCAAGAAGGCTCAAGTAAATCTCTTCAGCCTCTTTAAATTTTCCCTGTCTTGTGAGCGTAACCGCTTTATTTATTCTCTCGATATCAATCATAGTCCTAAGCCGGATAAGAATCCGCAGATAAGTCCTTGTAAAATTTGAAGTAAAAGAATTGCCACAATTGGTGAAATATCAAGCATTCCGCCTATCGGAGGGATGATTCCTCTGAAAATGTTTAAGAATGGATCAGTAACAGAACGTACCCATAGGAATGGCTGTTGCTCCCAGTCAATGCTCGGAATCCAGCTTAAAAATATTCTTATGATTATCAAAAGATAATAGAAATAAAATAGCTGACCAACGAGTCTGGATATTGATATTGGTGTCATATTATACCTCGATTATAATTGAGAGCTTGATTTTGTATTAGCACACTCACAATTGGTGTTTTCAACAGGAATTCTTTCAATCATAGTGAAGAGAAGTTTTTTGAGGTTGTCAAGATTGTTATTGAACACCTGAATAACTTCGTGGTGAGAAACCGGAGGAACATCCCCTACAAGTCCTGCATCGTAGTCTGTGATTAAAGAAATGTTCAAAGGACACATGTCCATTTCTTTTACAAGGTAAGCTTCCGGAAAAGCTGTCATATTGATAACTTCCCAACCTTGGTTTGTAAAGAATTTTGACTCAGCCTTTGTTGAAAATCTAGGGCCGTTTATTACAACAACAGTACCGGTTTCGTGAACTGTTATTCCGAGTTCTCTTGCTGTATCAATTGCAAGTTTTCTCAATTCCGGACAATAAGTTTCTGCCGCAGATGGGTGTGTTACAATCGGACCTTCAAAGAAAGTTGTTTTTCTGCCGTCAGTCCAATCTACAAACTGATCACAAATTACAAAGTGCCCAGGAGCTACGTGTTTTTGCAAACTTCCGGCAGCGCAAGGTGAAATAACACGTTTGCAGCCGACTTCTTTCATAGCCCATACGTTTGCACGATAGTTAATCAAATGAGGCAAAATGGTGTGGCTTCTGCCGTGACGTGGCATAAATGCAACCTTGTGTTCACCGATTTTTCCGATAAATAAGCTGTCAGAAGGCATTCCGTATGGAGTCTCTACTTTTACTTCCTTAATATCATCTAAAAATTTATAAAACCCTGAACCGCCAAAAACACCGATGTCTGCCAATTTTTCCATTTGATTAATCCTTTCTTTATCTCTTGTTTGTATATTTTACCATGAAAGTCGCAAAAACGCACTATGAACAAATTCTGTCATAGTGCATTTTTTATAAAATATGAATATAATCTTACTTAATTATGCCGAAACCAAGTAAAAACACGCATACAACAAACACAACAGCAACAATTGCGGTTAGTTTGTTCAAACCTTTTTCGGCGCTTTTCTGTGAGCTGAACATTTGCGCAGCGTTACCAATCCCTGCGATGCCATCGCCTTTAGGAGAGTGCATAAGAATAAGTACGATTAATAATAATGATGATATGACTTGTATAGTCCAAACCAGTGTAAGCAAAATTTGTCTCCTTTTATTTTTTTTACTAAGCCTTGCCTCTGATAAAGTGTGCTCTTTTTGAATTTAACTTAATGTTGTCAAATGTGTAGAGTCTGGCAGGTCTCTTTGAACTTGATTTTGAGAATTCGTTCAATTCTCTTAACCCTTCGGTTGTGATAACTTTCTTTCTGAAATTACGTTTATCAAGCTTTTTCTGCATAATCATTTCGTATGCTTTTTGCATTTCAGTAAGTGTGAATTTTTCGTTTAACAATTGATATGCAACCGGACACATTTCTAATCTTTCACGTGTACGTTTGAGAGAGTATTGTATAATTTCTTCGTGGTCGAATGCCAAAGGCGGAAGGTCGAACACTTTGTGCCAACTTAAATCCGGAGTTGTCACAACATCAAAGTCTTCTGCTCTTATAAGTGCGAAATATGCAACGGTTATAACTCTTGAAACAGGGTGTCTGAGCGGGTCACCGAATGTGTAGAGTTGCTCAAGGTAGATGTTATCTACGTTTGTTTTTTCTTTCAAAACTCTCATTGCTGCTTCGTCAAGATTTTCAGACATTCTTACATATCCGCCGGGGATTGCCCATTTGTCTTTAAAAGGTTCGTTATTACGTTTGACAAGCAAAACTTGAAGGGCATCGTTCTTAATTGTTAATATAACAATATCGACAGTGATTTCATGCGTTTTAATTTCGTTAAACATATTGTTGCCTCGTGAGTAATGCGAGTGAGTTACATCTTTTGTTTTTCGCACCTCTCAAAACAATTGTATAATAAAGATTAAAAAAGTGTAATAACAATAAGTGTAATTTGTTACATTTTTTTGTACTTGTGATGGTAATAGCCAACTGTTCCTATGTGAAAAAGTGTAAGAAGGGCTGTTAAAATACCGATAACTTTGTGGGTTTTGTTGATAGGTTTAGATTTTACAAAAGCCCTTGCTGTGGTTATTCCAAGAGCTGCGGTTGCAGCGATTCCTGTGCTTGTCGGTGTGATTATCGGTTTTCTTTGTTGAGAGTTATCTATTTTTTGAATCCTTGTCATAAAACCTCCATGCAAGTACAGTGGATACCGCCTTGATAGTCTTTTAGCATTTCGTTAGCGACAAAGTTGTCTTCGCCTTCAATGAAATAAACTTTTTCTTTCTTGATAAACGGAGCCAAAGTATCTATGAATGCTTTTTCAAAATCAAAACCTGCCAATTTATTCACGTTGGATTTGTTTGTTATATAGACCAAATCTCCGTCCGGATTTTTTAAAACGTTAGCGTTCATATAGTTGCAATGGTGCCTCAAATAAGTTTTGCCATCATCCATAACTCCTGGGGAGTAGATTCTTCCAGGGACACGAATAACTTTGTATCCGTTGTGTTTTAGGACTTCTGCAACATCATTTGCTTGGGGCAAGCGGTTTTTTCTTACAACATCTTTAAAAGCTTCTGCAATTGGCGAAGAATTATCTTTAAGTATTTTGTAGGTTAAATCATCATCTGCTAACAAAATTCTTTTTTTATCAAGCGGACGAATAAAAAGGTCTGTGTGATAGTCCATTTGTGGCAGAGGTATGACTTTGTCAGTGCAATACATACCGCCAATTTCGTCAGGAGAGTATATTTGAAGTTCATAGTCTCCTACGAGAACATCGTTTTTGTTTCCGTTTTTTACTAGAAAAATATTTCCGCCGGGGATGTGTGCTTTATCTTGAATCTGTCGCAGCTGAACTTGTTTTTCTTGATATTCTTTCATTATTTCGGGACTTTCGTCAACGCAGCCTAAAAGTTCCCAAAGGCGAGTATTTATGCTTCGGAATTCGTCTGTGTTTCTTGCTATTTGCTCCGTAAAATCGTATTTTAGTTTAAAAAAATCTTTGATTGAATTACTTCTGATATCGCATTCAAGCGCCATAAGTTTATTTTTAACCATCATCCAAACATCTTGCGCCCAAAGGTTTTCGGTAGTTTTGCTGTATGGTGGGAGAAACTCTCCTGCTCCGCCCATTTTAGGGTTGAATGCTGCAAAGATTTTGAAGCCTTCTCTTTTTCCGATTGCAGACATTTCATCTGCGATTCCACGGCAATTAGAGCTCATCATAAAACCTTTAAGCGGTCTGGCATCATATCCTTTAAAATTCTGTTGTGAAATAGGTTGAATGTTCATATGCTACTATTAAAATCGCTAAAAAAAATTTTTGCCTATTTGGTATGTGAAGGATTCTGTCAAAAACTGTTAACTTCGCATATTTGAACTGAGGGTATCCATTAAGTAAAGAAAAAGTAGAATGGCCCTGGTGACTCTGCCGAACAAAATGTGACTAAATGTCCCATTTTGTGAGAGGTAAGAACCCGCCGAGAGAAGCTCGGTGCGTGAGACTCCCCCCAATGCAGATTTGTTGCGGTGGTTTGTCTAAAGTAGAATGGCCCTGGTGGGAGTCGAACCCACGACAGACAAGGTTTAGGAAACCTCCGCTCTATCCTACTGAGCTACAAGGCCAAATATTAAGTTTTCATTTGTTGAGACGGCTCCGCTCGAAAAACCTGCTCGTATTGCGTTTCCGCAACACGACACCGTTTTTCTCGTCTCCACCTTCGCAGACGTAGTCTGCTCGGCTTGCCCATAGCTCGCCGCAGGGCACTGAGCTACAAGGCTACTACATTCTATTTTATTGAAAATCTTCTAACTTGTAAAGAACTGTTAAAAATGTTAAAATACTCAGAAGAGACTTATGGAAAATAAGAAGAAGATTTTAGCGATATTGCCGGTCAGCATTGGCGGAAGGCTTACGACAAATAGCATTATAGACGGTTACAGACAGAACGGATGCGAAGTTGCAGTCTATGATGAGCTTTTTGACGATAATCTTGCCGAGATTCTTGCTCAAAATTTTGACCAAATCGTTGGTTACGATTTTTCTGCGCTAAAAATCAAGGTTGATAACGGACTGAGTTTGCCTTCCATAAACTATTTTTCGGATGATATCAGGAGTAAGACTTCCGGCCCCGAGTGGGAAAAATATCTATCGTACTTGGAAAATCCGGATAATTATATTTTTTATTGGGACAAGGTTCTGACTGAATATGAGAATTTTCCCAACATTTACTATATGCCCCATTTTGTAAACTTTGATATCTATAAAGATTTAGGAACGAAACCGCAATTTGATTTAATGTTCGCCGGAAGACTCGATACGGACTATCGTTTGAGCTTTTTTGAAGAACTTGTATTAAAACTTCCGCACTTAAAAATTGCTTGGTATGCTATAGAGCGACATTATGAAGATGCAAGAAAACGTTCTAAGTATCCGGAGATAATTGATTTGTGCTATCAAGGCTTCATCGATAACGAAGAGGATATGGCGAAAGCGATTAATAATTCAAAGATTGTTTTCAACATGAATTCGCAAGGAATTTCTTCCCTAAATTACAGAACTTTTCAAACGGTTGCTTGCAAAAGGCTATTGATAAGTGATTATCGTGAAGAACTTGCCCTTTTTGACGGTCACATGCCTTTTTATGAAGATTTTTCGGACTTAATTTTTAAGATTGAGAGTTATCTTGAAGATAAAGATGCCTATGGCAAGGTGGTGGAAAACTGCTATAACATTGCATTACGCAGTCACAATTCGAAAGATTGTACAAGATATATGATTAAAGTTGCACAATGAAAATTGAAGTGCTACCCTTTAAAGTATGACTAAGAAAATTTTTATTACGGCGACAGGTACAGATGTCGGAAAAACTTATATTTCAGCACTGATTGTGAAGAAAATGCGTGAGAGTGGATACAATTGCGGTTATTACAAACCGGTTTTAAGCGGGGTTCGTGAACTTGGCGGAAGATTGGTTGAGAGTGACCCGAACTATGTTGTTGAGACTGCGAAAATTCCAACAACAGCAGACAGTTGTGTAAGCTATTGGTGGAAGGAAGCTGTATCTCCGCATCTTGCTGCAAAACGTGCCGGAGAAGAGATTGATATAAGCAGAATTAAGTATGATTATGCGCAGGCATGTAAGAAATATGATTATCTCCTAATCGAAGGTGCAGGCGGAATAACTTGTCCTCTGAGACTAGAGAACGATGAAAAATACTTGTTAAAAGATTTAATCTGGGAGCTTGGCTTGAGCACAATTGTTGTTGCGGATGCCGGATTAGGTACAATTAATTCCACATTGCTGACTATTGATTACGCACGTGAGAATGGAATTGAGGTGGAAGGAATTGTTCTGAATAATTATGATTCCGATAATTTTATGCACTGGGATAATTTGCAACAAGTAGAGTATTTGACTGGTGTAAATGTCGTTGCGACAGTTCCTCGTGGAGGAAACGATATTATGTTGTTGGAAGGTTTATTTAAGGATTAGAAAAATGGATTGGCAAAAAGAAGATTTGAAATACATATGGCACCCGTGTTCACAAATGAAGGATTATGAAACTCTTCCTCCGATTGTCATAGAACGTGGTCAAGGTATTAATTTGTATGATATTAACGGAAAATGCTACAAGGATGTTATAAGTTCTTGGTGGTGTAATCTGCTTGGACATTGCAACCCAAGAATCAATGCTGCGATAAAAAAACAGCTGGATACTTTGGAACATGTTATTTTTGCTAATTTCTCACACAAAACTGTTATAACTTTATGTCACGAGTTGGTGAAAGTTCTTCCAGAGGGTTTGTGCAAGTTTAATTTCGCTGACAATGGTTCTTCTGCGATTGAAATGTCTTTGAAAATGAGTTTTCAATATCACTATCAAACAGGAAATCCACAAAAGAAAAGGTTTATGGCTTTATCAGATGCTTACCATGGCGAAACATTGGGTGCTTTAGCTGTTGGCGGAGTCGATTTGTATTCAGAGTTGTACAAGCCGTTGCTTTTAGATGTTATAAGAATTGACGGTCCGGATTGCTACCGTTGTCCTTATGGCAAACATTGTTCAGGACATTGCGAATCTTTAAATGGCGACTCTGTCGCAGATTGCAATTGTGAATGTTTTGTAAAAGCGGAAGAAACATTCAAAAAATATGCGGATGAGACAGCCGCAATTATTGTGGAGCCGCTTCTTCAAGGTTCTGCCGGCATGAAGGTTTATCCGCCATTGTATTTGAAAAAGTTGCGTGAACTTTGTGATAAATACAACGTACATCTTATTGCTGATGAAATCGCTACAGGGTACGGAAGAACAGGTAAAATGTTTGCGTTTAATCATGCAGGAGTAAGTCCTGATATTATGTGTCTTTCAAAAGGTTTGACCGGTGGTTATATGCCGATGGCTGTTGCTGTTACAACACAAGAGATTTATGATGCGTTTTATGATGATTATCTGAAGGGCAAAGCATTTATGCATTCTCATACGTATTCCGGAAATCCGCTTGCTTGTTCAGCTGCAGTTGAAGTGTTGAAAATTTTGGCTGATGAAAATATTATTGAAAATGCAAATCGCAGAGCAAAATATTTTAATCAAATTATTAAAGAAAAATTCTTGCCGCTAGAGAATGTGGGCGAAGTGCGTTCCATTGGTTTGATAAATGCGATTGAATTGGTGAAAAATAAGGAAACAAAAGAACCTTTGGATTATACAAAACGTACGGGCTATCAAATTTACAAAAAAGCACTTGAAAAAGGGGTCTTGCTAAGACCTTTGGGAGATGTTATCTACTTTAATCCACCATTGATTATTGAAGAAGACGATATGGATTTTGTAACAGATGTTGCTCTTGAATGTACTAAGTCAATTTTGACTTAAGCATTCTTGCTGCGGAGTGCAGAATGTCCTCGCTGGTGGAAAAAGGCGGAGCGTAGGTTAAGTCGACATCAAGAAGGTTTTCAACTGTTATTCTGTTCATAAGACCTACAGAGATTGTGTTGACCTTTTTGTCGGCATCAGTACTTCCGATAGCTTGAGCCCCAAGAATACGGTGTGAACGTCTGTCCGCCGTAAGTTTTAAGGTGATATTATTAACTTCCGGCATGTAGCCTGCTTTGTCTCGTTTTGTGAGAATTACGGACACGGTGTCATATCCGAGTTTTTGCGCTGCTTTTTCAGAAAATCCGCTCATTGAAATATTAAGGTTTAGGTATCTTGTGACGGATGAGCCCAAAATTCCTTCAAAATCTTCGCTACCGCCACAGAGATTAACTGCGGCGACTCGTCCTTCTTTGTTAGCGGTAGAGCCGAGTGGTATCCATACCGGTGTGTTTGAAATGATGTTTATTTTTTCTGCGCAATCTCCACAGGCATAGATATCAGGAATAGAAGTCTCCATCCGACTGTTTACTTTAATAGCACCTGTTGTTCCAAGTTGGATTCCAGCAGCTTGAGCGATATCCACAACCGGTCTTACACCGGCGCATATTATGACCATTTCGGTTTCAAAACCGGAGCCTTTGGATGTCAAAATTCCGCTGACTTTTTCATTTCCTATAAATTCACTAACGACATCGTCTGTGATGATTTTTGCACGGTTGTCTGAATGTTCAAGGATGTAATTTTGAATTAGAGATGAAATATCTTCGTCAAAAACAGAAAGAATAAACGGGGAACGCTCAATCAGGCTCACCTTTTTGTCGTTTTTTACAAATGCTTCAAGCAACTCAATGCTTATGTAGCCTCCACCTATGATGGTTATATTTTTGACTTTGTGCATTGTCTCTCGAATATTTATACCGTCTTCAAGAGTTTTTAGAGTGTAAATGTTTTTTAGGTTGATTTTGGGAAAATCTTCTATATGTGGAGCAGAGCCGGTTGCAATTACGAGTTTGTCGTAATCAACAAACGAGAATTCTTCAGTATCAAGATTTTTTATGAAAATCTTTTTGTCGACAGGCAAAATTTTAGTTACACGTTGTCGCAAATGAATATTAATTCCGTTTTTTTCAAATTCTTCTTTTGAGCGGACAATAAGTTTTTGCCAGTCTTCAAAATTACCTTCAATATAATAAGGTAATCCGCAAGCTGAATATGATACGTGGGTATCTTGAGTGTAAATATGAATATCTGCATCAGGCAGTAGTCTTTTTGATTTTGCTGCGACTTTTGCGCCGGCAGCAACTCCGCCAATAATAATAATTTTCATATAAAAATTGTGTTTTATATGAGTACAATTTTCAATTAGACAAGATACTATTTTTTTATTAGTAAAGTAATATCGTTAAATACAATGAAAATCATCAAAATTATTAACAAAGAGAAAAATATTGAGGATATTTTTTCGATAACCTTGTCGTCCAGAGGTTTCCCGATTATTTTTTCAATCATCAAAAACATCACATGTCCGCCATCAAGTGCCGGAATCGGTAAGATGTTTAATATAGCCAAGTTCATTGAAATCAAGGCTGCCAGAAGTATTCCGGAAGACATTCCTGCTTTATCAATCATATCTCCACCGATTTTTGTGATTGCAACAACACCGTGCATATCTTTCAAAGGTATATTCCCTGTGAACAGTTGTCCCAGAGAATACATCATCATATAAGTGTTATCCCAAAGGTATTTGCTGCTTCCTTTGATGACTGACGTTGGGGTTTTTGTTTCAATCATTGTTTGTTTTTGACTTAAAGCAATACCAATAACCCCTTTTTCGTCCGGATAAATAGGTGGTAAATCAATCTTTTGTCCGTTTCTTTCAATTGTCAAATTAATTGGATGAAGTCCGTCAGACAGAACTGTTGCGATGTCTTGTAATGTGTATTTGCCGTCGGATTCGTATACAGATTTTCCGTTAATTTCCTGTTTAAGGGCTTTGAGGCTTTCGTTAAGTGTAAATCCTTCTTTCTTGAAATATTTTGCACCCTTTGCAGCATACTTATCCATTGTAATTGTATCAACAGCCGGAGTTTCCGGAAGTCTGATTGCAATATCCTTCGGAATTATTTCATCTTTTTCTAAACCGGGATTTAATCCTTTTAATAAGTTATAATTCTTTTCAACTGTTTCATTTGAAATCGTGCCGTTATTCTTTGCACTGTTTTTTACGATTGTAACAAAAGAGTAGCTGTTATTTATATCGCATCCGTTCGCCTTAAGAATTCTGTCTCCTGCCTGGAGTCCGGATTCCCAGATGCTGGACTCTTTTGGTGCACTGATTGATGCGGTATAGATTTCATAATTACCTGATGGCAAGTGATTTGTCCAAATTGCAACGAACATAACCAGTGCTATTGCACAGATAACATTTGCGACAACACCTGCTGAGACAACGATTGCTCTTTGCCAAGCCGGTTTGTTAATGAATCTTTCCGGAGAGTCTTCCGCAAGTTCACAGTCCTTTTCGTCATCTGGAAACGAAACATAGCCTCCGAGAAGAAATGCGTGTACAAGGATTTCAACATCACCACATTTAGTTTTAAACAGTGTCGGCCCGATTGGCAAACCAAAACCAAATTTTTCAACTCTTATTCCAAACGCTCTTGCTGCAAAGAAGTGACCTGTTTCGTGCACAAGAATAAGTAAACTCAATAAAAGAATCATTATAATAATTGACATTATTTCTCTCCAAATTTTATTGAGTTAATTTTAGCATAAATATGAATTTATAAATACGGCGTGCAAGTGTACACACCCTACTGACTGACTCTGCCATGTTTAACTTATAGGCTTGAAGTATGATGCGGTAAATCTTTGATTTACCGCATCATATAAAACTAAATAATTGCGTATTTTTTGCCGAGTTCAGTGATTATTTCAACAGCTCTATCGAGATGGGCGTATTCCAAATTCTTCATAACGCACAGTCGAAGTCGGCATTCTTTTCTTCTAACGGCAGGGTAGGTAACGATATTTGTGTATACTCCTCGCTCTTTTAGTTCTTTGTGTATTCTAAACAGTGTTTCTTCGTCGTATATCATAACAGGTACGATAGCGGAATCACCTTCCGGAATTTCAAATCCTTTTTGTGAGAGTTTGTCTTTTAAGTATTTTGTTTTTTCAAGGAGAACTTTTCTGCCAGCTTTATCTTCTTCGAATAATTTGAAAACTTCAATTAATCCTCCAATGGTTGAAGCCGGAAGAGCTGTCGAGAAGAAATAAGTTCTGGCATAAAGTCTCAGGTATTGTATAATTTCTTTTGATGCAGCACAATATCCGCCCAGACCTGCAGGAGATTTGCTAAGCATTCCCACATTCAGGTCGATTTGTCCGAGGAGATTATATTTTTCTGCGGTGCCTTTCCCTGTCGGACCGACAATTCCAAGTCCATGGGCATCATCTACCATAACTTTTGCATCGTAAAATTTTGCTAAAGCTACGATTTCGTCGAGTTCAGTAGTATCTCCGGACATTGAAAACACCCCGTCAGTAATGATTAATCTACCTGTTCTTGATGAATCCAGACGTGAAAGGATTTTCTTTAAATAATCAATATTTCCGTGCGGATATATTCGAATTTCAGCTCCGGATAATGCGCACCCGTCAAATATAGATGCATGATTTGCACTGTCATTGATAATTACATCTCCCTTGCCACATAAAGCTGAGATTACACCAATGTTTGTGCCATATCCGCTCGGGAATACGATTGCATCTTCGGTTTGATAAAACTTTGCGATTTTTAGTTCCAGTTCTCTGTGTAAGTCGCTTAATCCGGTGTAATTGGAAACTGCGCCCATTCCGTTGCCGTACTTGAGCAAGGCTTTTTTTGCGGCATTAATAACCCTTTTATCAGTTCCCATATTTAGGTAGGAATTTGAACCAAGCATTATAACATTGTGTATTCGGTTATCCTTTTCTTTAATTTTGCATATTGGAGAGGTGCAGCCCAGACTTTGCATTCCCAAGCCTTCGTTTCCGGTAAGAACATTGCTCGACAGGATTTGATTAACTCTGCGAATCTTG
>CAKVMU010000023.1 GCA_934773085.1 uncultured Candidatus Melainabacteria bacterium | reverse complement strand
GTTTGCGGCTTTGTCTGCACTGCTAATGTACCGCAGAAGTTCTTTGCTGAACATAGATTATCCCTTTCATAACCAAATACCTTATATTTTAATAAAGTTTTTCACTTACTTTTTTTTGCGTAATATGTTATAATTTTTTTACAATTGTTAATAATTTAGGAGAGATTATGGCGTTAGTTGAATTAGATAACGAGTTTTTGGAATTGTTTTATAACATAACAAACTCAAAAGTGCCAAAAGATGTTCAGCTTGTAGATTTAAAAAAACAGCTTATTGAAATTGTTGATACGTTGAAAGATTTGAATAAAAACTCAAAGAAGCCAATTATTAGTAAAGCTTTAGGTAATGATGAGCCGGAAGAAGATTCAAAAGGCCCTGCGATATTGATAGTTGATGATTTGGGCGTAATTACATATCAACTAAAGGTTCTTTTATCTCAGTTTGATTATGACATAGATTGCTCTCAGGAAATTTATGATGCGGTAAACAAATTTAAAAAACGTAAATATGAATATGTGGTTATGGATTTATTTATTCCGACTGAGCGTGAAGGCTTTATTTTGTTAACCGAATTAAGAAAAATGGCATCACAACTCGGCTTAAAAACAGTAATTGGTGTAATTACAGCATCTCCGAGAAAAGAAATCGAGCAACAGTGTAAGGCTCGTGGTGCTGATTTCTTCTTGGAAAAGAATAATGATTGGCAGAATTCTCTTTGCAAAATTATGGATGGTTATATACACGATGGTAATGAAGACGAGGACGATTACTAAAAATGGAACAACAATCGATTTTTTCAGTCATTTCCCCGATTATGGTAGGACCGTCAAGCTCTCATACCGCTGGTGCTGTCCGACTTGGTTTGATGGCAAGAAATATATACAAGAACGCTTTTTCAAAAGTGAAATTTGTACTTTATAACTCTTTTGCAACAACCGGATTCGGACACGGGACGGATAAAGGTTTGTTAGCCGGACTGTTGGGTTATTCTGTTGATGATTCTGTTATCAAGGATATTTTCAGAATAGTAAAGGATATTGAGTATTCTTATGAATATATTGAAGATGCTTCAAGATTCCCAAACAGTGTTGATATTATTATTGATGATAAAATGCAGATTTCAGGCGATTCTGTAGGAGCCGGTGAAATCAGAATTACGCATATAGACGATTTTTCCGTGAATATAAACGGAAAATATGATACTCTGTTGTTGATATACAAGGATAAACCGGGGATGATATCCAGAGTTAGTGATATTATTCAGAAACAAAAAATTAATATAGCAACTCTAAACTGCGGAAGAAGTTCAAAAGGTGGAACTGCATCGATGTGCATTGAATTAGATTTGCCCGCAAGCGAAGAGATTGTTGAACAATTGAAGGAATACAAAGATATTTTCTTTGTTACAAACATTAGGAAGCTTAAATAATGGGAATTGTATCTTTTTCAGAATTGCTCAAAGCGTGCAAAGAGCAAGGTAAGGCAATATATGAAGTGGCTCAGGAAGATGAATCTTCGCTTTTAGAGCAAAATACAGATGTTGTCAGATTAAAAGTTTTGGAAGACATTGTGGCGATGAGAGCGGCAATTAAAAATGGTTTGAATTCGACAGAAAAATCGATTTCAAATTGGTGTGGCGATGATTGCGTAAAATTAGTCGAAAAATATAAGTCTCGTGGAACTCTCTTTGGGGCAGTATTTGAAAAAATAACAACCTATGCTCTAGCTACAGCAGAGGAAAACTTGCGAATGGGCAGAATTGTAGCTTGTCCTACAGCGGGTTCTTGTGGAATCGTTCCGGCAGTATTGGTTGCGGTATCTGAGGAAAGACAGGTTCCCGAATCAAAGCAAATAGATGCCTTGTTGACTGCCGGCATGATAGGTTTGTTGGTATCGTATAAAGTTAAATTGGCCGGTGCGGTTGCAGGATGTCAAGCTGAATGCGGTGTCGCATCTGCTATGGCAGCAGGAGCGGCTTGTGATATGCTTGGCGGTTCAGCAGATGAAATTGTTCAAGCGGCAACGTTGGCATTAAAAAATATTTTAGGACTCACTTGTGACCCAGTGTGCGGTTTGGTTGAAGTCCCTTGTATAAAAAGAAATGCATTCTTGGCTGTTCATGCTGTGACAGCAGCAGAATTGGCTCTGTGTGGAGTGGAAAGTAAAATCCCGATAGACGAAGTTGTTGATACATTAAGAGTAACAGGACAACTTATGTCACCATTGCTGAAAGAAACTTCGCAAGGTGGACTAGCTAAGACAAAAACGGCGCTTGAGCTTGAAAAGAAACTTTTTAACAAAGACTAAAATTGTTCCAAGAATCTCTTGTCGTTGTTGAAGAACAATCTGATGTCATCAACAGCGTATTTTAGCATTGCAAGTCTTTCAACGCCCATTCCGAATGCAAAACCTGAATATACATCAGGGTCAATACCTACACCTTTTAATACGTTAGAATCAACCATTCCGCAACCGAGAACTTCTAACCAACCTGTTCCACTGCAAGTACGGCATCCTTTGCCCTGACACATTATGCACTGAACGTCAACTTCTGCAGATGGTTCGGTGAATGGGAAAAAGCTGCTTCTGAATCTGGTTGGACGAGAAGCACCAAAATATAATCTGATAAACTCGTTTAAAACACCTTTTAAATCCCCGAAAGTAATGTCTTTATCGACATATAAACCTTCTATTTGGTGGAAAAAGTTGTTTTTGCGGGCATTGATGTTTTCGTTTCTGTAAACTCTGCCCGGAGCAATAACTTTGATTGGTGGCTTTTTGTTTTCCATAACGTGAATTTGTGCGCCAGAAGTTTGGCTTCTGAGGACAACATTTTTTGCAATATTTGCGTAGAATGTATCTTGCATATCTCTTGCAGGGTGGTCCTTTGGTACATTCAACATATCAAAGTTGTAATACTCAGTTTCCACTTCCGGTGAAAATTCCGGAGAAACAACTGAAAAACCTAAGTTTTGGAAAATAGACACAATTTCGTTTGTTGTTTGTGTTAGTGGGTGAATTCTTCCGGACGGAGTATATTTCCCGCTCAATGTAATATCAATTCTGTCTTTTTGGAGCTTTTCGTTCAATTCTTTTTGGTAGAAAACATCGTATTTTTCTTTCAAAAGAGCTTCCAAATCTTGTGTAATTTGATTTGCAAAAGCACCAACTGTTCTCTTATCTTCATCTGATAAGTCTTTTAGACCTTTTTTTATAGCATTAAATTCACCTTTTCTGCTAAGATATTTAAGCCTAATATCTTCGATATCACTGATAGATTGAGCTTTTTCGATGTCAGCTTTTGCTGAAGTGTAAATATTTTCCAATTGTGTCTTCATATTATATCTCCCGTATAAATAATATCTCGAATACACTCAAAATGCAAAGGTTGAGTGAAATGTTGTGAAATTATGAATAACTTCCGTCTCGTTTTATGGTATACTTGGAGCTATGAATAAGAAAATTTTAATAATCGGAAACTCTGCAAAAGAGTATGCTTTGGCAAAAAAATTGTCAGAAAATAATGAAGTATATGTTGCTCCTGGCAGCGACACTATGAGAGAGTTTGTAACTTGTGTTGATATTAGAGAAGATTCTGTTACGGAACTTTTGGAATACGTTATGGAAAACGGTATTGATTTAACAATTCCATGCGCTCAAGCTGCGATAGCATCTAATATTGCAGAAATTTTTACAAAAAACAATCAAGCGGTTTTTGCGCCGAGTGCAAATTCTGCGAAGTTGGTCCTTGATAAAGCATTAATGAAAAAGGTTTTGTACAAACTGAGGATACCGACACCAAAGTTCGGAATTTTTGAAAAGCCAAATATGGTAATGGATTATATCAAGAATCTCAAAAATCCGTTTGTGTTAAAAACAAATGAACCTTCAAGTGCAGTTGTTTTAACCTCGCCTTTGGCTGCAAAAACTATAGTGGATTCAGCTTTTGCGGGCAAAGTTCAAAAGATGGTTATTGAGGATTATGTATGGGGAACTCCGTTCTCGTTTTATACGGTGACAGACGGTTACAAAGCGCTCCCACTGGGTTCTGCAATTGTGTATAAACATTCTCTGGAAGGAGAAGGCGGTCAGTTGACAAGCGGCATGGGTGCATGTGCTCCAAATTATAAGTTATCAATAGAAAATGAATACTTTCTGATGGATAATGTTATTTATCCAACGCTAGATTATCTTGAAATTGACGGGAATCCGTATGTCGGCATACTTGGTGTAGAAGGTATCATTACTGAGGATTGCAGAATGCAGATTTTGGGCTATCGCTCATTTATGCAGGATTGCGATTGTCAGGCAATTTTAAATCTTGTAGATACTGATTTATATAAGTTGTTTGAGTCCTGTGTAATCGGTTCTTTCAGTGACGAGGTTGAATTTATACCTCAAAAAGAAGGCTCTTCAACAACATTGGTACTCGTTTGCAAGAATAAAAATAATGTACAGAATGCAATTAAGGGATTGGATTATCTTGATGAAACCTTAGACATAGCGTTTTATCCGGCTATCAGTAAAAACAGATACCTTGAATACGAGGCTCAAAATGGTCCGGTGATGGTTCTTACGGCTCAAGGTTCTACAGTGGCATCATCAACTGCAAGAGTTTATGAAGAAGTCGAAAATATCCGTTTTGAGGGGTTGTCATACAGAAAAGATATCTGTAAACCTTTGCTCGTTTCAATTTAAGGAAATTGTAAACATTTCTTAATAATTCGAATTGAAAAAAGCAATTTTTGTATGAATAGATACTTTATATATATACAAGATACGAAAAAGATATATAGAGTATAAAGGAGTACCACATGGCAAGAGTATTGATTTCAATGCCTGAAAGTTTTTTAGGCAAAATTGACGAAGTAGCAGATTTGGAAAGCAGATCACGTTCTGAATTAATCAGAGAAGCTTTAAGAAGCTACATTACACGCAGTCAGGTAAGAAAATCAGGTTTGGCAGATAAAAATGCACGAATCTTAGAGGCGCTATTGGATTAGGCGGGGGAAATTCGGTTAAGGATAGGATGCCGGCATGAGGGTTCATGCCGAAAACACAAACACGAGAATGCTCGAAAGGGCAGAGAGAATAGAAAAGAACAAAATAAACAAACAACCATTGGAATTCTGTATTAAAAGAATTCCTTTTTTTTTGGTGTAGATGTTGTTGACAGTGTAGTGTATGTCGGGTAAGTTATTAAGAGTGGGAAGAGAGTATGAAAAACAAAGCTTTTTTATTTCAGATTAGTTTAATATTATTGGGTTCTCTGTTTTATTTTATAGCAAATTTTCAGCGAATTGCGATTCCGGGAGCCGTTTTTGATATTTTACAACAGGAATTGTCTGTTTCTGCACCATATATAACAGCGTTTGGTGCAATTTTTATGTATATTTATGCCTTTAATCAGCTGATAATAGGGGTTCTTGTTGATCGGTACGGCGGAATGAGAGTTATGCTTGGCGGAGCAATTGTTCTTGCTTTGGGATGTTTGTTATTCCCGATTACTTATTCTCTGCCCGTAATGTATTTTTCAAGAGCGTTGATAGGCTTTGGTGGAAGTACGTTTTACTTGAGCTTGATAAAAGAGTTAAAAAATTGTTTCTCTGATAAAAACTTCGGGTTGGCAATTTCAGTCATGTTATGTATCGGTTATATGGGAGGAATCGCAGCGAATGCACCGTTTGTTATGATGATGAAAATTGCAAACTGGCGGGAGATTTTGTTGGCTATAGCATGGGTTGTGATAGTTGCGTTAATTGTTTATGCAATACTTATGCAAAGATTTGAATTGCCCCAAATTAATAAAACAGTGAAGATTAGAACTCTGCCTTTTAGGCTTGTTTTGCACAAAAGACACAACCGTAACTTATTTAGTTTTGCTTGTTGTAACTTTGGAATTTCATATGTTATTCAGACCGTAATTGGTAAAAAGTTTTTGGAAGATTTCCTTTTAATATCTGCTCCGAGAGCAGCGGTAATTCTATCAATAATGGCAATTGTTGCAGCAGCGTTTAATATAATCAATGCTTCAGTGTGCAAAATGTGCCATAATCATAGAGTTCAATTTTTAAAAGGGGCTTCAGTTGTAACTTTTTGCTGTTTATTAATAGTTTTTGCCATGATTTTGTTTGATATAAAGTCAATGTTTATCGGTTTTGTATTCTGCGTATTGGCTGGAAACGCAAGCTTGACATCGCTTTTGGTTCCTGTTTTGCATTTAACAAACCGAAAAATGGTTTCCGGAACGGCAGTCAGTATAATGAATTTTTGTTTCTTTATGATGGTTGGATTTTTGGGGACAGCGACAGGCTTCTTGTTGCATGTCTTTAAACCCGTACGTGTAGGAAATGTACTAGTTTACAGCAATAATTCATACTTGCTGTTGTTTGGAACATTTTTGGCATTAAGTCTGTTCGAAATGTATAAAGCAATGAAGCTGTCTAACAAATATTAGAGAGGATGCTGAGAACCTGTGTTTCAAGTTCTTTTTGAGTTCCGTTGTTGTATATAACAAAATCAGATTTTTTTATCTTCTCCGCTTCATCCATTTGTGCGTTAATTCTTTTTACCGCATCTTCCAGTGAAAGATTGTTTCTGCTCATAAGCCTTTTTAGACGGGTTTCTTCTGAAGCTGATATGAAAATGATTTTATCAAACAATGATTGCATATTTGCTTCAAAAAGTTGCGGAATTGATACGAATGCAACTTTATCGGAAATTTTTAAAATTTCTTTTTTTACTTCCGGATGAATAATGCTTTCCAATAATTTTAACTTGTCCGGATTGTTGAATACAATTCCTGCGAGAATTTTACGGTCAATTTTCCCGTTGATGACGGAAGACGGAAATTCTTTTTTTGCAAGTTCTGATTTGTCAAGAATTTCGTGTGCCATTTTGTCGGTATCGTAGACCGCAAAACCGTTGTTTTTTAAAATGTTTTCTACTGTGGTTTTGCCGGAAGCAATGTTTCCCACAAGTGCAATCTTAAGCATTTTCAGCCTTCTTCTGTATTTTTCCGAGGTATGCTTTTAGTTCCTTAAGTTGTTTAGGTTTAATTAATTTTATTTGCCCTTTTTTCATGCCTTCGAGGGTAATAGTTCCGTGTTGCACTCTTTTTAGGGATACAACTTCAAAACCTAATTTTGCAAACATTTTTCTTATTTGTCGGTTAAGTCCTTGATATAATGTTACTTGAACCACTGAAGACTTGTTTCCGAGTTCTATTGGTAAAACTTCTGCATATGCAATTCTTTTTTCGCCGGTGTCAGTTTCTATTTCAATACCGTTGAACATTTTTTCACCATCATCCGGCGTAAGTTTTCCGTTTACTGTTACAAGATATATTTTAGGAACTTTTATTGACGGGTGTGTCATTTGGTTGATAAGCTCTCCGTCGTTTGTCATAATGATAAGTCCGGTAGACTCTCTGTCCAATCTTCCAACAGGTTTAAGATGCTTTAATTCTGGCGGAATTACGTCATAAATTGTTTTTCGCCCCTTTTCGTCAGATGCGGTTGTAACATATCCTGCCGGCTTATAAAATCTGTAATAATCTAACTTTGAAGGTTTGATGGATTTTCCGTCAACAGCGACCTTGTCTTTCATTCCTACTTGAAAACCAAGTTCAGTTACCGTTTTTCCATTAACGGTTACTTTTCCTGCAAGGATAAGTTCATCAGCGCCTCTTCTGGAGCTGATGCCGGATGATGCGATAAATTTGTTTAGTCTTTGCATTCAATTGCCCCTTCAAAGGCTTTTTTCAATATCTCAGGCATTCTTCTGTAGAGCTTGCCATCATTGTTTACAGCAACAGTTTCAAATTCAGCAATGATATGAACCAAACCGCTTTCCGCATTCTTAATTCTTTGACCGAAAGTAACTGTAATCGGTGATAATTTCTCAATCCAAGTTTCAACAATTACTTGGTCATTGAGTTTTGCAGAAGATTTGTAGCGAACATTCATATTTGTCACAGGAATAGCAACATCTTCATTTTTTAAAACTACAAGGTCCAAACCAAGTTCATTACAGAGGTCAACTCGACCTTTTTCCATCCATCTTAAGTACGAACCGTGCCATACAACTCCGTAGGCATCGGTGTCAGCATAATATACTCTTTGTAAAAATTCATGTTTCATAGCCTTATTCTAGCATGATATAATTATTTTTGTAAGGAGGGTTTTATGAAATTTTTACACACGATGATAAGAGTAAGAGATATTGAAAAATCTTTGAAGTTTTACACAGAAGTTTTGGACATGCATCTTGATCACAAAAAAAGATTAGAAGATTGCGAATTGTATTTTATGAGTGATAAAGAAAACACTTGTCAGATAGAATTAACGTATAACGACGAAACGCCGGAAAACGGTTATGAATTGGGTACAGGTTTTGGACATTTCGGGTTTGCGGTAGAATCTCTGGATGAGATGACTAAAAAATTGGAAAAATTAGGTTATGAATACCTTTATCCTCCATTTGACTTGAACGGAAAAGGCTCTAAAATTGCGTTTGTAAAAGATCCGGACGGATATGAAATCGAACTTATTGAAAAAGTAGTTTGGAGCTAGTTTTTATTAGATTAAGGTTTAGTTAGGCGGGCGAATTCTTCGAATTCGCCCGCCCCTTTTATTGTTAATTTTTGTTAAAATATATTGTTTTTATGAGGCAATTTTTTTGTGAAATTTGACTTTATATATATGTAAGATAAATTTTAAGGGGAAAATGGTTATGAATATTGCAATGAGAAAATTAGCGATGCTTGAAAAAAGCTACAAGGAACAGGAAGAAGTAGCAAGAGTTGAAGGATATGTATCATCTCCGATTGATAAAGGGCTTCAAAAAAGAATTACGGATTTATTAGACAGAGTCAGAGCGATTTAGTTCTGCCAGATGTTTGAAGTACGGACTTTTTTGACAGAGTTCATCAAAGGTTCCGGATGTTTCAATAGTACAATTTTCTAATAATATAATATTGTCACTGTTTTTAATGGTGGAAAGACGATGTGCAATTGCAATAATAGTCTTTTCGCCTTTTAATTTGTTAAGAACAGTACAAATTTCGTTTTCTGTTTCTAAATCAAGAGCAGAAGTTCCTTCGTCCATTATGATAATATCCGGATTGGAGTAAAGGGCTCTGGCGATAGCGAGTCTTTGTTTTTGACCTTGTGAAAATCCTATTGAGTCCGTAAAAGGTGTTGCGTAGATTCCTTCTGGAAAATTATCAATGATAAAATCATAAATGCAGGCTTTTTTTAGAGCTTCTATAACTTTTTCGTCATCAATATCAGATTGTGCAAATGCAACGTTTTCTCTTATTGAGCCGTAAAGAATTCCGATATCTTGTGGAATGTATCCAATGTTCAGATTCGGAAGTCTTTTTGATTGAATTTGAGTCCCGTCAACATATAATTCTCCGCTTTTGATTTCTAAAAGTCCGGAGAGAATGTCCGCAAGCGTTGTTTTTCCAGCTCCTGAAGCTCCTGCAATTCCTATGAAATCCCCTTTATTAATTTTAAGATTAATATTTTTTAGTGTGTCTTTATGTCTTAGGTAAGAGAAACTAACATTTTTGAGTTCGATAGATTGGTTAAAGCTGATTCGTTCATTTGTTGTGTATTGGTTTTTGATTCCAAATTCTTCGTAGTAGTTTACCAATTCACGAATTATCGGAAGGGATGCGTTTATTCCGGTTAAGTTAACCTGAATTCTGCTTATAGTAGGGGTTAAACGGAATATTGCAGCTGCAATAACAGCGTAAGAAGCAATTAGTGCGCCGGAATTGTTGATGTTCTCTGCAGAAATTACGGATAATAGAATTAATAATAAAATGATTACAAACGGTTCTGTTATATATGGCGGTATCATTCCGTAAAAAAGCATATCTTTTAGAGCGGACTTAAAATCGTTGAGTTTGTTATTGAATCTTTCAATGAAAAATTCTTCGCTCTGTTGAATCTTAACACTTTTTAGATTAAGCAAAGGTTCGTTACCGGCAAGGTTGAGTTCTTCGTTTGCATCAAGTACTTTTTGTGAAACGGATGCTGTTTTTCTTTTTAACCACCATGTTTGTACAGACAAAAGTATGGCTGCGCAGATTACTGTTATTAAAGTTGCATTAAAAAATTTGACGAATAAAAATCCGGAAATAAGTATAAATACCAATAGATTAACAGTCAAATTTAAGATTCTGACTAAGTAGTTGTTGATAGCATTTGCAGGCAGATAACCAAGAATGTGCATTTTTTTTGAAAGAGAAATTTTTGATGTTTTTTGATAATCCCCTCTCAAAAAATAGTTCATGAATATTTTACTGATTTCGGTTTCGCAAATTTTTACATAGTTGCTTTGAGAATAGCAATAAAAAATCATGAAGATATTTTTTGCAATAAATGCAAGAATTACAAGTCCGCCAAAGACGAATGCTGTTGATTTTGTATCTTGAGACAAAAGTTTGTTTATAAAAGGATAAATCAAAGCTATACCAAAAAGCTCTAATATTCCGACAATAATAGAAAGAAGCGTATACTTCACAAGAGCTTTCTTATCTTTAACAAAGTATTTGAAAAATTTTATCTGAGTTTCCCAATACATAAAGATATACTACATTAAAAAAAAATTAATTTCACAAAATTGATTAACAATCGTGATATAATATCCTTAAAGAGAGAAGGAGGAGTTTATGCCAAACCCTATATTAAATGACAAATTTAGCGAACAGGAACGTGTTTATGACGGGCAACCGATGACTGTAAACGGCACTTTGCAAATAACATTTTTCTTGGCAATATTATTGGTGGCTTCGGCTGCATTTGTATGGTCAAGATTTACGCTCGGCTTCACTGATTTAGCTGTAATGCTTACCGGAACAGGGCTTATTGCCGGTTTTATTGTAGCATTGATAGTTTCTTTTACCCGAAACCAATATTTGGTTCCGGTATATGCGGTATTGGAAGGTATGTTTCTGGGTGGAGTTTCAGCTACGTTTGAAGCTTCTTATCCTGGGATTGTTTCTCAAGCTGTAGTCGGAACTTTTGCGGCGTTGTTTTCTATGTTGGTGTTGTACAGAACAAATGTTATAAGATGTACCGATACGTTCAGAAAAGTGGTATTCATTGCAACGCTGTCAATCGCCGGAATTTATTTGGTTGATTTTATTGGACATTTCTTCCACTATGCTGTGCCTATGATTAACACATCATCTAATATTGGAATCGGATTTAGCTTGGTAGTTATTGTGATTGCCGCATTGAACTTGATTACTGACTTTTATTATATTGAAGGTGGTGCACAAGCAATGCTCCCGAAAAAATATGAATGGTTCGGTGCATTCGGGCTTATGGTAACGATGGTATGGCTATATTTGGAGATATTAAGACTTCTTCAAAAATTTATGGATAGAAGATAGATTTTTAAATAAGCTTCTTTTATAATAAAAGAAGCTTATTTTTTTGGAGGGTATGATGTTTGTATCAATAATTTCTTTTTTTGCAGGAGTTTTAATAGCAGGAGCGGTTTCTTACGCATATTTTGCCTCACGTGAATCTAAGGCAAAGGAAGAACTCGTAAAACTTAAAACCATTGTCGAGTCCACTACTTCTATGCAAGAGATGATAAAACGTGACTTTGTGCAGTTGGCAAACGAAACTATTAAAAAAGAACAGGAAGACTTGAGAAAACAAAACAGAGAATCTTTGGAAGAAAAGATTTTGCCTTTAACAAAAGAATTAGGCGAATTTAAGGATAAAGTTGAGAAGTTTAATTTATCCGGAGTTGAAAATACGACAAAAATTGTTGAACAAATCGGGAACCTTGAAAAAAATAATAAAATTATTGAACAAGAAGCTAAAAATCTTGTGGAAGCGCTAACTAAGAATCAAAATACAAAAGGTTCTTATGGTGAAAACCTTCTGGATACAATTTTGCAATCTTGCGGTATGCAGGAGGGAATTCATTATACAAAACAGATGGTTACAAAATCCACGAACTTGAAGGATGATGAAATCCATACGGTAAGACCTGATGTGGTGATTAATTTGCCGGATAACAGACATTTGATAATTGATTCAAAAGTTACTCTGACAAGTTACCTTGATTACATTAACGATAATTCTAAGCTTAATGAATTTAAGACAGAAGTTAAGAAAAGAATTACGGATTTGGCGAACAAAAATTATCAAAATGCAGGTGATTTGTCACAACCGGATTTCGTGTTGATGTACATGCCGGTTGAGTCATCCGTAAATCTCTTGTACGAAGATGCTGATTTGATAAAACAAGCTTATAAAGCAAATATTATTATTGTGGGAACTTCTTCTTTGCTGACTACGATAAGGCTTGTAAATCAGTTGTTAGCTCAGCAAAAGCAGTCAGAAAGCGTTAATCAAATAGTTAATGCGGGAACGAATCTTTATGAAACATTTGTTCAGTTTTGCGATGATTTGGTCGATGTACAAAAAAGATTTGATGATGTTTCTTCAAAACTGACTACCACAATTAACAGATTTAAACGTGGAAACAGAACTAAGCCGAGTCTGTTTTCACAAGTTCAGGCTCTCAAGGATTACGGAATCAATTCCGCAAAAGAGATTCCGCAGAAATTCTTGGAAGAGGAAGAAGAGCCTCTAATGATAGAGAAAAAAGAAGAAGACTTGGATGGAGTATTTTCAAATGGCTAAAATATTGGTTGTGGATGACGACAAAGCTATAAATGAGTTGATAAAAGTTAACCTTGAGTTGCAAGGGTACGAAGTTGCTCAAGCTTATAATGGAACAGAGGGGTTTGCTCTTGCTAAACAAGAAGAGCCTGCTTTGATTGTTTTGGATGTGATGATGCCGGAAGTAGATGGTTTTACTGTAGCTCAGCGGATTAGACAATGTCCGGAAATCGCTGATACTCCAATAATAATGCTTACGGCTCTTTCAGAACTAAATGATAAGGTGAATGGTTTCAACCTCGGGGTGGATGATTATTTGACAAAACCTTTTGAACCGGAAGAGTTGATTGTTAGAGTAAGAGCGCTGTTGAAAAGAACTCATCAGATTCCAAAAACTTCTGCTGTAAGAGATTTACAGACGTATAAAGAAATTACGTTGCTTCCGGAAACATACAGTGTTCAAATAAATGATAAGG
>CAKVMU010000022.1 GCA_934773085.1 uncultured Candidatus Melainabacteria bacterium | reverse complement strand
CTGCTAGTTGTCTCACCTAGAGGGTGACTAGTAATTATAAAATAATTTGGTAGTCTCTCTAATGTCACCCGACCAAATGTTTACGTGCGTAGCACCGTAGCACCTAGATCATCAAACCGCCGGCAACTTCGATAGCTTGACCAGTTACATAGTCAGTATCAAGAGCCAAGAACTTAACAACCTTAGCGATATCTTCCGGAGTTCCCAATCTCTTCATCGGAATAGCTTTCAAGTATTCATCGATGTTAGGAAGTTCAGCTGTCATAGCAGTTTGGATGAAACCAGGGCAAACTGCGTTAACTCTGATATTTCTGCCACCGAATTCTTTAGCAAGAGTTTGAGTCAAACCGATTAAGCCAGCTTTTGAAGCTGAGTAGTTAGCTTGACCTGCGTTACCGTGACGACCTACAATACTTGACATATTGATAACTGAACCTTGACGAGCCTTCATCATGTATTTGATTACAGCGTGAGTTACGCAGTAAGCAGAAGTCAAGTTAATCTTGATAACTCTTTCCCATTGTTCCATATCCATTCTGATGAACAAACCGTCTTTTGTAATACCAGCGTTGTTCAAAAGAACGTCGATTTTTCCGTGTTCAGCAATCATTTTATCAACGTTTTCCTGAACAGCTTCCGGATTAGAAACGTCGAATTGATAGAAGTATGCGTTTACACCACAAGCTTTGATTTCATCAAGAGCCGGTTGAGCTTTTTCAGCATCACAAATATCGTTAATAATAATGTCGCATCCAGCTTTTGCTAATTCAAGAGCGCAAGCCAAACCAATACCACGTGAACCGCCGGTAATTAATGCAATTTTTCTTTCTGTCATTACTTTCTCCTTATTTTAAATCTTTGTTGGGATAAATCCCCAACCTACGTTCTATTTTTCTTCTGTTTTGAATCCTACTGTGGAAGGTTTTGTTCTATCCATCAACAAATCAAGTGCTTCGTAAATCTTGCGAATGTCGTTTTCGTTATCTTTACAATGTTCAATAAAATATTTCTCTAAATCCAGCAATCTTTGTCCAAATTCCTTACTATCTAAAGCCCATTGTCTTAGATTAACAAATGTGCGCATGATATTGATATTAACTTCTATGGCTTTTTTGCTTCGCAGAACTCCTGAGAGCATTGCAACACCTTGTTCGGTAAAAGCGTAGGGAAGATATTGACGACCACCACGAGTTTCTTCGTCTATTTTTGAGGTCACAATTTGTGACCTCAAAAAATCCCACTCATCTTTGCTAAGTTGAAATCTAAAATCCGCTGGGAATCTTTCAATATTGCGCTTCACAGCCTGATTTAATTTTTTTGTTTCAACTTCATACAATTCTGCAAGCTCAAAGTCGAGCATAACTTTTTGCCCACGAATATCATATATCAAGTTTCTTACATTTGTTAAATAATCCAACTAACCTCTCCGAGTTTTTGAGGTGACAATTTGACACCTCAAACCTGAATTTTTAAACCCCTGCCATTTGTTCTTTCAATTCAGCAACTGTTGCATCCAAAGATGCTTTATCAAATACGTTATAAACAGTTGTTTCCGGAGCAATTTTCTTATTCAAACCTGCAAGAACTTTACCCGGTCCGATTTCGATAAACGTATCCACACCATCAGCTACCATTTTTTGAATAGTTTGTGTCCAGTGAACTGATGAATAAATTTGTTTCGGCATTTTGGCTCTAAAATCTTCCGCATCAGTTGTTGCTTCTGCATCGACGTTTGTAATAACAGGTAATTTAGCATTATTCAATTCAAAGTTAGAAATAAATTCTGCAAATTCTTTACCAGCACCTTCCATAAATTTAGAGTGAAATGCACCAGATACGGCAAGCGGAACAACTCTTCTTACACCGTTTGCCAGCAAGTAATCAGATGCAGCCTTAACAGCATTGTCATCTCCTGTAATAACAACTTGAGCCGGAGAATTATAATTAGCTACGTCAACATAACCAACCTTAGAACCTTCTGCCAAACCTGCCTGAAGCTGTTCTTCAGTAGCGTTCAAAACTGCTGCCATAGAGCCACCCTTAGTTGCCCCCATCAAGTCAGCACGTTTTTGGATTGCCTTAAGCGTGTTTTCCAAAGACATAACGCCTGCTGTATACATAGCACAATATTCACCTAAACTGTGACCTGCTGTATAGTTCGGAGCAATATCCAATTCTGATTTCAACGCTTCCATCGCTGCAATTGACATTGTTACGATAGATGGTTGGGTGTTAACAGTTTGTTTCAAAGCATCTTCCGGACCTTCAAAACATAATGTTGTTACACTTTTACCCAATGTTGAATCAGCTGTGTCAAAAACATTTTTTGCAGCTGCAAAATTGTCATACAAATCTTTTCCCATGCCAACGGCTTGTGAGCCTTGTCCCGGAAATAAGAACGCAATTTTCTTGCTCATAAATATCCCCTTTTTATACAATACCTTCTCTTAATCTTACGATTGCACCGCCCCAAGTCATGCCGGCACCAAAACCGCAAAGAATAGCGGTTGAACCGAGTTTTACATGACCTTTTTCAACTCCTTCAGCCAAAGCTATAGGAATTGAAGCGGCTGATGTGTTACCGTAATATTTAATATTAGTGACAACTTTTTCGTCTGAATATCCTAATCTTTCCTGTACGGCATGGATAATTCTTAAGTTAGCTTGGTGCGGAATCAGATAATCAATGTCTTCAGCTTTCAAACCTGCATCCGATATCAATTCTTCAACATATTGAGGAAGAACTCTTGCAACAAACTTGTAAACTTCTTTACCGTTCATTACAATACCTTGCTTAACTTCTTTACAAGGTTCAACAAGCGGACAATTCTTACCGGCAAACGGTAATTCAATCAATGAACCTAATGAACCATCAGCCTTAATATCAATAGAAATAACGTCATCCACACCGTCTTCGGACTTAGTAACAACCATAGCACCGGCACCGTCACCAAAAAGAATGGATGTAGAACGGTCTTCCCAATCCAAAAGTCTTGAGTTATTGTCTGTTGCAACAATCAAAATAGTTTTATAGATACCTGATGCAATGTATGCTCTTGCTATACTCAAAGCATAAATTAAACCTGAACAAGCAGCAGTAATGTCGAAAGAAGGAGCATCATTAGGAATTTCCAATCTTGATTGAATATGGCATGCAATCGCAGGATACAATTGCGGAGGTGCTGATGATGCTGCTATAACCATGTCGATATCTTCAGCTTTGAAACCTGATTTCGCCAAAGCTTGTTTTGCAGCTTTTTCACCTAAATCAATCGCATCCTCGTCACCCGAAACCAATCTTCTTTCCTTAATACCGGTTCTGGTATAAATCCATTCATCCGATGTATCATATAACTTTGTTAAATCATCGTTAGTAATAACCGTTTCAGGCAGGCTATATCCCACCCCTGCAATTCTCAACGGTATTGCATTATTTATCATTATTTTTTAGCTCCTATCCAAGTTTTGATTAACCGATATTTTCAGAAATCTTCTTGTTTACACAAGTTTCAACTGCTTCTTTAGCGACTCTGACGGCATTTTTAATAGCGTACGCTTTGCTTCTGCCGTGTGAAATAACTGTAATACCTTTCACGCCCAATAGCAAGCAGCCACCAAATTCTTCGTAGTTAATCTTTTCGTATATTCTCTTCATAAATGGTTTAGCAAGACATCCGATTACCATACCCAAGAAATCAGATTTAAATTCGCTCTTAATCATTTTGAACAGAAGTGAAGATGTTCCTTCCGTAACTTTCAGAACAACATTTCCTGCAAAACCGTCACAAACAACGACATCACATACGTTAAGGAATAATTCTCTTCCCTCAACATTACCCATAAAGTTGAATTTTTCTTTTTCTTCTTCCAACAGGTTATATGTATTTTGTGCTAATTCGTTGCCTTTTCCCGCTTCTTCACCGATATTCAAAACCCCTACTCTTGGATTTTCAATACCTAAAACATTCTTAGAGAATGTCATGCCCATGATTGCAAACTGTTTAAGCATTTGCGGGGTACAATTACTGTTAGCTCCGCCATCAATGATTACAATCGGTTTTTTCATTGTAGGAAGAGTAACTGCAATCGCCGGTCTGTCAATCCCCGGAATTCTTCCCAAACCAAATAAACTTGATGCCATAGCCGCACCGGTAGAACCCGCAGCAACAAGCGCATCAGAACTGCCTGTCGCAACAGAATTTACCGTCAATACGATAGATGAGTTTTTCTTCTTACGAATAGCTTGCCCAGGAGCTTCACCCATTTCTATGATTTCAGATGCGTGAGTAATTTTGATGTCTAAAGATTTCACATCAACCTTAACTCTTCTTTTTCTACCTGCCTTACCACAATCTGATAAGAACCCTTCTTGTTGAATAACCTCAAGACAGTGTTCAATTCTGTCTTGTTTACCAACTAATTCAAGAGCTACACCGTATTCTGCCGCAGCCCATACCGCACCCGCTACTATTTCGAAAGGAGCGTGATCACCGCCCATTGCATCGATAGCTATTCTTGTCATTAACTCGTCCCTTTATCTCTTATTGCTGACATAAGGTTTTCGACCGGAAGCCGAAAACCTATATCAACTTAAAACTATTCTTCTGTTTTTTCTTCAGCCGGAGCTTCTTCTTTAACTTCTTCTACGGCTTCTTTAACTTCTTCAACTACCGGTTCAGCCTTTGGAGCTACTTTCTTTGTTGATTTTTTAGTTTTCTTTTCTTCTTTAACTTCTTCAACAAAGCCTTCAGCTTTTCTTGAAACTACTTTACCTTTGTATTGTCCGCAAGCTGTGCAAACTGTGTGTGCTAATGCAACTGCGCCACAATTAGGACATTTTGTTGTAGTAGGCTTTGTAGCCTTCCAGTTTGATCTTCTTTTTCCTTGAGCACTATGCCCTGTTCTTTTCTTTGGTACTGCCATTTTTCCTATACCTTTCTAATTGTTGTGTTACTTATATATCGACTTATTTTTTTCGTTTTATTTCAATGTTTTTGAAAACATCCATCCTGTCATCGTGGATTTTCATGTCTTCGTCGGATACAAACATTCCTTCATTACAATTTATACCACAAACTTTTTTATTTGGTAACTGTAATATTACAGATTGATACAATAAGTCATAAACATCGATTTCTTTTTCGCCATTCAAATCAATAACAAACTGTCCGCTTTGAAGCTCAAACTCTTGTGAATACTCGTCTTGCAGAGCATGCTTTGCATAAGTTTCCTCTATTTCGATATCTAAATCATAATCAAAATTATTTAAACATCTGTCACAAACAAGTTTAAGTTTTCCATTCGCTTCACCTGTTACCTCAATAAATTCTCCGAGAGATTTGAATTCTAAGTCTGCACGAATCTCTGCATTAAATTCTTGCATAAATTCATCAAATTCATAATGAAGAATTTTATTAGGCTCTTTTTCGATGTCTTCAATTAAAATCTTGTTCATTTCACTCCAAAAAGTTTTTTATGCGCAAGGCTCTTCCTGCAACACCAAACCTGCCATTTGAGTTGACACGAAACAAAGTTTTTTAATCGGACCGATAGGTTCTTTTTCGACAAGAACCGGAGTCGGACTTTTCATAAGTTGCTTAAGTTCCGCATAAACAGCTTGTGGATTGTCAAAATACATTACAACAGGAGTAGCTGAGCCTTTCAAAAATAAAATTACAGCTTGTCTTGTCTTTTGAGGTGTGTTGAATTGTTGAACCATTTTCTGCTCCTTTTTTTCTTCAGCAAATGTATTATAATATAAAATAGAGCAAATGTCTCGTGGTTATTAAAAATTGACTTAATCAAGTTTCAATGCAACAATTGTTTAATATAAATTGAGGGTTAACACCTCACCCTAACCCTCTCCTGCTAGGAGAGGGAAAGAGCTTCGTTCCTTCTCCCATCGGGAGAAGGCTAGGATGAGGGGATAAATACATATGAAACACCAAACTACAACACGTGGACAAGCAAAGACATTACGTAAGGTTATGACAAAACAAGAAAAAGTTTTATGGTCAATATTTCGTAATCGCAATTTCTTTGGATTAAAATTTAGACGTCAAGTTCCAATTGGAAATTATGTTGCCGATTTTGTTTGTGAATCTGAAAATATTATTATAGAATTGGATGGAGGGCAACATAATATTCCTGCCAATATTGAATCGGATGTTATGAGAACTCAATTTTTAAATTCAAAAGGATATCAAGTATATCGCTTTTGGAATAATGATATTGATAAAAATATTGGAGGTGTTTACCTTGAATTGAAACGAATTTTTCGGATAAAGGATTGACACCTCACCCTAACCCTCTCCTGCTAGGAGAGGGAAAGAGTCACGTTCCTTCTCCCATCGGGAGAAGGCTAGGATGAGGGGATAAATGTTAAAAATAAAGAAGGTGGTTGTATGTTAAGAGATATGGATAAAATTAATGAAATTTTGAAAAATGATGGTGTTATAGCATTCGTAACAGATACAGTTTGGGGACTGGGATGTCTTCCTCAAAGCGAAAAGGCTGTTAAAAAAATATATGAAATCAAGCATCGTGAAGCGAAAAAACCTTTAATTCTTATGAGTGACGAGGTTTATAATCTTTTTGATTACGTAAAACAACCAATCGAAAAAGAAGCTCAAAGATTAATCAAACAACATTTCCCCGGAGCTCTAACGCTTGTATTAGAAAAATCCACAAGAACACCAGATTTTATGACTTCAAATATGCCGACAGTAGGAATTAGAATTCCTGACAACGAAGTTTTTGCAGAAATTTGTCGCACGATAGACGGACACGTACTAGCCACAACAAGCGCCAATATTTCTGGGGAACCGCCGGCTTTAACATACGAAGAAGCAGTAAAATACATCGGAGACAAAGTCGATTACGTTGTTCCGGAATATGGTTGCAAAGCACAGGGGCGTGCTTCAACGGTTGCAGGCTTCAAAGACGGCAATATTGTTGTCTACAGACAAGGCGAAGTCATAATCTAGGCTTCGTCTTTAATCTTGGCTTCCGGCATATGAATTTCGGACGTTGAATATGCACTCAATGCCTTACCAATGTTAATCGGACGAATACTTTGTACACCGGTTTCCTTGTTTTCGGTTTTCTCAACTACAGTCTTACCAGGGTTTTCGCTGTACTGTGAAACCGCATTTGCCTCACAATACTTCATATATTCATCATAAGTTATTGTACCGTCACCATTTTCATCAATTGCTTCGTCATAATTATTATCGCCCTCTTTCGCATAAACCATTTCTTGCGACTCGGGTTGAACTTCTTTAATTTTTGCACTGGTTTCCATTGCACCTTGAAGGAGCATATAATTCAGTTGCATTGCATTTTCTTGAATTTGACTTGAAACGCTTGCCATAGATTAAGTGTCCTTTCAACATTTATTACACCTGCATGTTTATATTATAACTCATTCTTTAGAGTTTTCAATCGTTCTAAAGAGTTACAAAACGGACTTTACAAGGATATCCGGAAGGATATTTTTTACTTCATAAATTCGCAAATTTTTCGCTTCCGAAATTTTGTCAGCACAAATCCCGTCAAAGCAACTTTTCCCCTCATTGTCATTGAGGATTTTCGGTGCTATAAACTGCCAAACTTCATCAATCAAATCTTCTCTGAGCAAGGCACCAGCTAACATTCCACCGCATTCAACAAAGACAGAACAAATACCTTGTTTGTATAAATTTTCAAAAACACACCTCAAATCAAGATTTCCGTTTTTCAGCGGAGTATTATTTTTGTTGGCAATATAGATTTCACCCTGTTTTAAAATTTTGGAATCCGCCGGAATTCTTGAATCTTTATCCAAAATACATTTAAACTTGTGTTCCATCATTGGATTGTCAGCAATAACAGTATTTGAACTTGTTAGAATACAATCAAATTCTTTGCGCATTTTATAAACTTCTGCCCGAGATTTATCCGAAGTAATCCATTTTGAATCTCCGCTCTTTGTGCTGATTTTTCCATCCATTGTTGTTGCGGTTTTCAAAACCACATATGGTAATTTTCTCACTTGGTTTTTAACAAAAATTCTGTTTAAAAATTTTGCCTCGTCCTCCAAAACACCTTCGACTACTTGAATACCGGCATCTTTCAATTTGCTTATACCGTCAACTTTAGGATTAGGGTCACGCATTGCAAACACAACTTTTTTAATTTTGTGTTCAATGATAATATCTACACAGGGCGGAGTCTTGCCATAGTGCGAACAAGGCTCCAAATTAACATACAACGTACCGCCATTTGCCTCATTATTTTTAAGTTTTGTCAAAGCGTCACGTTCTGCGTGATTTTCACCATACTTTTTGTGGTAACCTTTTGATACCACATTTCCGTTTTTATCCAAAACGACACAACCCACCATAGGATTCGGTGATACTCTACCCTTCCCCCGTTTTGCCAAAGCAAAACACATTCGCATATATTTTTCATCAAGATTTTTCATTTGTTTATATTATATAGTAAATGTACATCAAGTACATGACGTGGATTAATGTGAAAACTTACTACAAATTTAAATAATACTCTTTAAGCAGTTTTGCATCTTCTTCAATATTAGGACTTTCGCAGACAACAGCTCCTTTTACATCAAAAGCTTTGAAAGCTTTGAGCAAATCTTTGTAATTAAAATCAGATTCCTCAAGATTCAAATGTTTCTTTTCACCTTTAGCGCCATATTCAATTCCGGCGATATGTGCGTGGAAATTATCCAATGCAACCTGTCCGAGCTCTTTGCCTATCTTTTCAAAAATTGCAGAAAATTCATCATAAGTATTCACCACACCATTGTATCTGGCATGAAGGTGCGAAAAATCAACACACGGAAGCACTTGTTCAAACTCTTTTGAAAGTCTTACAATTTCTTCCAAATCGCCCCACTGAGTCGCTTTTCCGGTTGTTTCCGGTCTTATCCAAATTTTGTTTCCGTTATTTTTTAGACTTTCAGAAATTATTTCAGTCTGTTTTCTGATTTTTTGATAAACAATCTCTTTATCCTGACCGAGATAGAATCCTGCGTGATACGTAATACTGTATCCGCCAAGTTCTTCTGCCGTCACTGCGGTTTCAATAATTCTTTGAACGCTTGCCTCAACCTTTTCTTCTTCCCTTGCGTTAAGATTTACATAAAAAGGTGCGTGCGCAGTAAGAACCTTTTTTGAAGCACCAACAACTTCTCTGCTTGCATCCGAAATTCTTACACCATGAACAAACTCCAATTCAAGCCCGTCCAAACCCATATCATCTAAGATTTCGAAACCACGAGCATAGCCTTTGTTGCCCGCACTGAGCGGAACTCCCGCTGTTAAAAAATTCAGTTTATCCATAAAAAATCCCTACTTAAACTCTTCACCGATTTTCGGGTTAACGATTCGTATAAAGTCTTTGCTATCACCAATAAAAAAGCTTCCAAACTGCAAAACAGTCGGTACAATAAGCCCTTTTGAAGTTGCAATAAAGAACTTGTCATCCTCAATTTTCGCCACTGTTCCCGCAGGATGCGGAATACAAAAAGCATCCGATGCAACTTCCGCTTTCATAATCTTCATAAGATTTCCACGGAAAGTTGTACTTGCCAGAATAAAAGGATTTAAGGCACGAATAAAACGCTCAATTTCTTCTGCTGTCTTATTATAATTTATAAAAATTTCCCTTTCATCAAGCCCTTTTCCGGAAATAAAATCACCGTTCGGTTGTTTAATTCTCGGAAGCTCCTGCACCTCATATGCTTGCAAAACCTGCAACAAAAGTTCAATACCCAAAACATTCAACTCATTGAATAATGTTCCCATAGTTGCTTTTGAGTGAATGTGATAGGCTTTTTGAGCTATTATATCGCCCGTATCAAAGCTTTCATCCATAAAATGAATAGTCACACCCGTTTCGGTTTCACCATTCATCAATACTCTGGAATACGGATTACCGCCTCTGTACTTTGGTAACATTGAGGGATGCACATTAATAAATCCGTCTTTAACAGCACTCATAAGAACTTTTGGGATTTTATAGTTAAAAGAACACACAACAGCCGCATCCACGTTTAGAGATTTAACCTTGTTTATAAGTTGTTCTTCGTCCAATTCATCATAATCGATATAGTTCAATCTTCTTGAAAGCACAAAGTTTCTGAAATCATGAAACATACTGTGGTCTTTTTTAGGGCCAAGTACACCCACAATATTCACGCCTGCCATCAGAAGTCCATCCAGCCCTATATAAGCCATATCAGGAATTCCGACAAAAAGTATTCTTTTTTTATATGCTGTTCTGTTAAACATCTTCTACCTAAGTATACCCGAATTTTTGAAATATCACAAACTATACTTTCACCTTAATAATCTCTTCCAAAATTTTGGAGCATTCTTCCACCATATTTGTGCAGTGAGCTTTTCTCTCAGGACTTGCCATATCCATCCCTCTAGTAAGCACTCTGCAACAAGTAGCTTTGTGTTTTTCGGTAAATCTTTGAATCATCTCTCTTGCTTTTGCTCTTGCGCAAACCTCGTTACCGATAGAATTTTCTCTGCCGTAAAGATATCCAATTACCATCTGCGAACCTGCGATTGCGCCACACAGACAACCGGAACCCATTCCGCCGGAAAAAGATGTTGCACATGGAAGAAGTTCTTTTGGAACCAATCCTTCACCAATCGCCCATCTTACAATACTTTCTGAGCAAGAATAACCTTGATTAAAATATTCAGCTGCTTTCATACTTCACCTCGACTTCAATTATATATTATACGCAATAAATCTACAAAGCTCGATTAATTTTTCCGGATAAATACCGATAAGAACGGTTGCAATAGTACAAAATATCAGAACGAATTTTTGCGAATAAACAGTTTTAAGTACCGGCACAAAAATATTTTTGTCCTGATATTCAAACAAAGGTAGAATTAGTTTTAGGTAATAATAGAGCGCAATAACGGTTAAAATCAATAACGCAAGCAAAAACGGTACAAAAATCAAACCTGAATTTGCTATTGCTGAAAACAAATAGATTTTTGACACGAATCCAGAAGTTATCGGAAATCCTGCTAGTCCTATAATTGAAATTGCATAAGCTCCGGCCAAACCATGATTTTTGTGGAACAAACCTTTAAAATCTGCACAATCGTATCCGATATCCGAATATTCTGTTACATTTAAAAACGCAAAAACAGCTATATTCATAAGCACATAACATATTAAATAAAATATTACGGTTGAAAGGTTATAAACAGAAACCAGACTCGCCGCAAGCAGCACATAAGACGAATTTGCAGCCGCAGAACAAGCCAGAATAACTTTCACATTTCTTTCTTTTATTGCATAAGAATTAGCCCAAAGTGCAGTCAACAGTGACAGAATAGCTATGACAAAAGTGAGTTCAAAACTGCTTCCGAGCGGAAAAACCAAAAGACGACAAATTATTCCGAACAGTGCAATTTTCGGGACCGTAGATAAAAATGCCAAAATAGAAGTTTCACATCCTTTATAAACATCTACAATCCAGTTTGCGAACGGAAATACAGCAAGCTTGGAAATAAGTCCTAAAACAATCATTATTCCGGAAAAAGAATAAAGAAGAGAGGGTTCTCTTTCAATTACTATTTCGTATACTTCACTCAAGTTCAAGCTTGAAGTCAGTCCGTACAGGTAAGAAACGCCAAACAAGAAGACTCCAGTTGCAACAGCACTTGTAATCAAATATTTAAAAGAAGCTTCCTTTGAGAGATAACCCCGTTTTGAAGCTATCAAAAAATATGTCGGGAAACTCAACAATTCAACAGATATAAAAAGAGTTAAAAAATCATTAGCAGATACAACATTCATTGCTCCAAACAGTGCTGTCAGAAGAATTGCATGGAAGGTATACGCATTTTGCTTTCGCTCCATAACCAAATTTTTTGTAAGCAAAACCACGAAAAATCCGCTAAGCAAAATTATAAAATGGAATAAAAGTGTGTAACTATCCGACATTATAGCATTTCTCATCCCAAAATATTGCGGCTCTGTTTGAACAGTCGTTAGTAACACAATGCTAAAAGATATCCCAAGAGCGGAAATCAGTCTTGCGAATCTAAAATATCTCGGAGATAAAAACATTGACAATATGAGCTGTAATATTATAAACACAGCCAAACAACCTTGCGGAAGTAATATGTTAAAAAAATCGTTTATCATCTAAATGGCTCCTGCAAGATTGAGTAATACTGACGGGAAGATTCCGAATATAATCAAACCCACGGTAATTGAAGCGAGAACAACAAATTCGTGCACGGAAATATCATTAATTTTTTCAAATCGCTCCTGAACTTCTCCAAAAAATCCGCAATGAAGGAATTTGAGCATATAACAAGAACTTACAATTAAAAGCGGCAACGCAAATATCGCTGTGAGCTTAAGTGACATACCGAGATTTGAGAACAAAGCGCTCATTACTGTTAAAACTTCACTGATAAACGGTGCAAAAGTAGGGATTCCTATTGATGCCAAAACTATCAAAACAGAAAAGCCAAACAATCGAGGCATTTTGGATGCAATTCCTCCAAGTTCGTTTATGTTACGGGTTTTACATCTCAAATATACAATTCCGCAAATCATGAATAATCCGCAAGTTACAAGAGCGTGAGCTATCATGTGGAACACGGAAGCCGAAAGACCGATTTGATTGAGTGCGCATAAACCTAACAAAATTAAACCCATATTTGAAATACTTGAATATGCAACAATCCTTTTGATATCGGTTTGAGCATACGCAACAAACGCTGTATAAATAATATTTATTAATGCCAAAATCGCTAAAATCGGAGCAATACTCACAAATATTTCGTTCATTATTTGATAATTAAATCTAAAAATACCGTAAGCACCCGTCTTCAGAAGAATACCCGCAAGAATCATACTTACAGGAGTCGGAGCGTTTGTATGCGCATCCGGTAACCACGTGTGAAGCGGAATAATCGGAAGTTTAACCCCAAAGCCTATCAAGAAACATATAGCAATCAAATACTGAATTCCTTCCGGAATCGGAGTCGTCATAATATCCGCAAAAGTTGCAGACAAGATTCCATTTGAAATGTAGTTATAATAATGCAAAAGCAGAATGCCTAAAAGCATAATCATACTTCCTAAAAACGTAAATAAAACATATTTTAC
>CAKVMU010000021.1 GCA_934773085.1 uncultured Candidatus Melainabacteria bacterium | reverse complement strand
GAATTATCCGATAGAAAAATATTTTGATTTGGAACATTTTAAAGAAGTTTACAAAGAGATACTTTCAATGTCAGAAAAATCGAGGGTAAAATTACGTTTTTCTCCAAAGTTTGAGTACCAGAAGAACCCGCTTGAGAGTATTGAGAGGTTTTTTGAGTTGCCTGCGGAAACATTGCCACATGAGATTTACAAACCATGCTTGTATCCGTATGCGAATATGATGATTAATCCGGAAGGTTTTGTGTATCCGTGTTTATCCCAAAAAATCGGGAATGTGCGTGAGAAAACTTTGATGGAACTTTTTAATTCGCCTCAATATTGTTGTTTCAGAAAAAATCTCAAGGCTTCCGGCGGAACATTCGGCGCTTGCCAGATGTGTTGCGAGTGTTCGTTACGTGATTAAGCAATTTCTGCTGGTATTTTATGTTTTTTTTGTTGCCGGATGGCTTATAGACATATATGGTATAATATATTTGTCTTAGGAGAGTATTAATGAAAGATAAAGTTTTTGCATTTGATATGGGGAAAGCCAGCATTGGCTATTGCGTTAGGGATGGTTTGAATGTTTTAGAATTGGGTTCTTTAATAATAGATAAAGATCATGCTGAAATCGTCTCAAATAGAGATAGAAGACGAGTATATAAAACATTGAATGCACACAAAGCAAGAGAAGATTTTTTTAATGATTTATGGCGGTTTTGTAACTTAGAACCATTGAAAAAAGATGATGAGTTATTTAAAAAAGAGTTTGGAAAGAAAAACGATGAAACTATATATAATTCAACCCTTTTAAGAGTGGCATTATTACAGAATCTTGAATTAGAGGAGTGGCAAATATATAAAGCATTACATTCTGCTATTCAAAGAAGAGGGTATGATACGAAACTTGCGTGGGCAAATGTAAATTCTGATGACGAAAAGAAGAATCTAGAGCAGACATTAAAATATACAACAGATGACGATAATAATGAATTAATAATAAATGAAGAGTATAGATACCCTTGCTATTACGATGCGAAAAGATTGGGGTTATGGCGAGAGGAAAATCCAACAGAATTTAAAACATTTATCTCTACAGATAATATTGTAAAAATCAGAACATCTGGAATTGTTGCTCCAAGAAATATGGTAGAAAAAGAATTGCGACAATTGTACATAAATGCACAAAAACAGTTGCCTGAATTAAATAAATATTCAGCTGATTATTTTTTGTATGGAACTAGCCAAAAAGCCTATGCTTCTTATTTAGATAATGATTACAAGAAATATAGAGGAACTAATTGGGAGTGGGAAAATGGTGGTGTTTTAGGTCAAAAAGTTCCTAGGTTTGATAACAGAATTATTGCAAAATGTAAATTGTTACCTAAGCGTAATGTTTGTAAGGCAGATACTTTAGAGAACGTATCATTAGTATTGTTGATGAAATTAAAGAATTTAAGATTTACTGATTCATTGGGCGAAAAATCGATGCTTTCAGCAGAGTCAATAAAGCAAATTTATGAAAATTGGCAAAAAAAATCGACAAAAGATGATGGTTCAATGAAGCTGGACACTACGATTTCTAAAACGGATATAGAAAAAGTTATTGGAAAGGGTGAAATACTGGAAAAAATAGAACCATTGAAAGCAAAGCTTTCCGGACGTTCCAGTTTTTGTCGTAGAGCTTGTCAAATAATTTGCTCAATTATAACGGAGGGGATTGACAATCCTGCAACGATGGATGTCACGGAATTTATTGATGATGTAGATGCGAAAAACGGAATAACAGAAGAAGAAATTCGAGTTATGCTATCCAAAATAGGCAAATGGGACAATTTGTATATTCCTGACAATCGTTATGAAATGGCAGAACTTTCTAGCGATGAACGAGAAAAGACAGATATTTTAATCGGTAATATAACTAATGCCATTGTTAGAAACAGGTTGCAAATTTTTAGAGACGAAATATTGGAATTGAAGCAGAAACATGGAATCCCAGATAAAGTTATTTTTGAATTTGTAAGAGATGACAATTCTTTGTTTGGGGCAAAGAAAACTCAAGAATATATAAACAATATCAATAAAAATCAAAAAGAAAATGATAAACTTGCAATGCAACTAAAGGATGTAGGCTGTTTTAGCGTGGTAAATTTAGAAAAAATGAAACTTTTAGAAAAGCAAGGCGGAATATGTCTTTATAGTGGGCAAAAAATTGGAATAAACGATTTAGATAAATGCGAAATTGACCACATTTATCCACGTTCAAAAGGTGGCAATGATGCTCTTTCAAATAAAGTTTTATGCTATGCGATTGAGAATCAAAAGAAAAAAGGGCAAACTCCATACGAGTGGTTACATGGTTATGAGGAATTGTGGAATGAATTTGTGACAAGAGTTTCCAGACACCAAGATTCTTTGGGCAAAACAAAAGTCACACATTTGACAAGCAAGCCGGAAGATTGTGCGAAACTTATAAACAGCTATAATGGCTTGGCTGAAACTGCACAAATAGCAAGGGTTGCGCAAGATATAACGGCTTTTGTTTTTGGTTGGGGCTTGCAATTAGAAGGCGAAAAACGTAGAATTTATGTCGACAATGGCGCTACAACTTCTGCTATTAGAAAAACATACAGATTGAATAAACTTTTGGGCGATGATATTAAGAAAAATCGTCAAAATGACAAACACCATGCTCTGGATGCTATATGTATAAGTTTTTCAAGAGATTACAAATACAATACAACTACAAAGCGAGATGAAATTGAAGGTTTAGAGATTCATGACAACGAATTTAGAGATTTTGTCAAAAAAAGTCTGGATAATTTATTGCCGTATCCATATTCAAATGATAAACCGTTTAAGGGAAATACCAATCCACTTGAAACAATCTATGGGTATAGAAACATTAGTGGGAGACATTTTATAACTCAACGTGTTGATATTACATCAATAGAGCAAAAAGATAAAAAAATTAAGTCTATAATTGATGAAGTTATAAAAAATGATTTGTTGGCAAAATTGGAAGATAAAATGTCTTCTAAAGATTGGTCAAATATGTTGTCAAATTATATTCACCCGACAAAAAATACTAAAGTAAAAAAGGTTTTGCTTGTTGTTTCAGATGGAGAGAGGACTCTTGATGCAAACGGTAGAGCCAGAATTGGGGAATATGCTGATTTTGGAACAAAAGGAGTAAAACACCAATTCAAACATTCAAAAGGACATAAGGGGCAAATTCTCTATTATAACGAAAAAGATGTGGTAAAAGTTATGCCTATTTATGCAAATCAGAAACTAGAAGAAGTTAAAGAAAAATTGAGACAGATGAATTGCAAATTGTATAAGAAAGGGATGATGTTCTATTCAGGTTGTTTGATTGAAGTGGGCAAAGAGTTTGAAGGAACTGCTTATTATACAATTACAGATGAGAACGGAAAAGAAAAACAAACTCCAAGCAAAGAAATCTTGCCGTTTGGTGTTTATAAACTGAGAACGATAAAAGGAAATGGAGTTGTTAAAATAGAATCTTCTGTTGGTAACGAAATCGTAACGAGTGTAAAGAATTTAGTAGTTGCAGATTTTAAAAAATTGACAAAATAAAAATCATTATTACAAACATAATATGAGTTATCATATTTTGCATATAACAACACCTAATGTAAAACTTTATTCGGATAAAGGATTCTTTTGTTGTCAATTTGATGACGAATCAGAAAACAGACTGCCAATAGATGATATTAGAGCAATTATTATCGCAACTCATCAGGTATCGTTTTCAAACAGTTGTCTTGCCAAATTGTTGGAAAAGGATGTTGTAGTTTTGCATTGCAATAATTCTTATAAACCAATGGGTTGGACGGTTGGTTTTGATAGGGTAGTAAGAACAAAAGCTTTTTATAACCAAATTTCACAAAATAGTGAATTTGAGAATAAATTGTGGAAACATATATTAAAAGCCAAGGTTTTAAATCAAGCTAATAATTTGAAGTTAATTGGTCAAAATAATGAAAATCTTATGAGGCTAATTAATCGACCTTTGATAAATGAAGCCAATATTGCTAAGCAATACTGGAACGTATATTTTTCTTCGCTCGGGAATGAACAAAAAAGAGAACATAAAAATGCCGAAAGTTTTGAAAATATTTGTCTAAACTACGGCTATGCGGTATTTCAATCGTTGTTGTACCGTTCAATATTGATACATGGCTTGCTGCCAAACTTGGGAATACATCACGAAGAAAAATACAATAGCATTCCGCTTGTTTATGACTTAGTGGAACCTTTTCGGGCATTTGTGGATTTTTATTTGTACAAATTTAAAGTTAATGAGGGAGGTAGTTTTAAAAATAAAGATTTAAAAGCTTGGAACAAATATCTTGCATTTTGTATGAAAAATTATCGATTGAATGCAAAAGGTTTAAGTTATAAAATGATTGATTTTATTGATATTTATATTGAAGAAATAGTTAATTCTTTCATAAAATTTGATTTGGAAAAAATTCTATTGCCGGATATATGTAAGCAATATTTATATATCGACAAACAAAGGAACAGAGAGTATGAGGAGTAAGTATCGTATGGGTTGGTTGTTTGTGTGTTTTGATTTGCCGGTTGTGGAAAAAGAAGATTTAAGGCAAGCGAATGCTTTTAGAAAATCATTACTTAAGATGGGATATTTCATGCTCCAAAATTCAGTTTATGTACGTTCTTGTGTCACTTACGATAAAACAGAACAATTTATAAAAAATATTCGAATTGCAGCGCCAACAGCGGGAAGCGTTAATGTTTTTTACTTAACAGACAGACAATGGAGCTTATCTGTGTGTATAGAGAAGGTTGATTATAAAAAATCCAGATATAAAAAGAAAATGGGTGAAAACGGCGAAAAACAAATGACATTCTGGTGATTTTATAGTAGAATGTCACTATGGTTGTTCAATTTTTTAAAGTTTTAGAGAATGAGATCTTTTCGTACTGTCGTAGAGGAAACGACTATTCTCTGGTCAATTCTGACTGGACTCTTAATTTAAAATATCTTACGTCTCTATTATATCATGATTATTTAACTTTGTATATCCTATTATAACATATTTTAAATTAAGAGTTAATCAAAACCAGCAACAAGACCTAAAATTTCTTGTTCTCATTATAACATATTTTAAATTAAGAGTTAATCAAAACATAAAAAAAATCGTATCTGCTGTCTATAATTATAACATATTTTAAATTAAGAGTTAATCAAAACTGGTAATGAGTTTACTGTCAATGTTATAAAATTATAACATATTTTAAATTAAGAGTTAATCAAAACCCGTCTCCGTTGGGTACATGGATTTTAATTATAACATATTTTAAATTAAGAGTTAATCAAAACACCTTTAAATCAAATAATTCTTTGTTGAATTATAACATATTTTAAATTAAGAGTTAATCAAAACTGCGAAGAAATTAAAACATTAAGCTTATGATTATAACATATTTTAAATTAAGAGTTAATCAAAACTATATTGTGGGTCATTGTTGAGTTTGTTAATTATAACATATTTTAAATTAAGAGTTAATCAAAACTGGAATTATATCTGATTTACTTAGTTCAGTATTATAACATATTTTAAATTAAGAGTTAATCAAAACCAGAGAGCGACAAAGTCGGTTCAGTTTCTATTATAACATATTTTAAATTAAGAGTTAATCAAAACCGCAGAAGCTCGGTTGATTAAGTTGTTATTATAACATATTTTAAATTAAGAGTTAATCAAAACTGATGGACAATCTATACTGTGATTATCATTATTATAACATATTTTAAATTAAGAGTTAATCAAAACTGATGGATAACCTTTACTGTGATTATCATTATTATAACATATTTTAAATTAAGAGTTAATCAAAACCAGCTTGACTGAATATTTCTTCCCTCTTTTATTATAACATATTTTAAATTAAGAGTTAATCAAAACATTTATCTGCTTACGGCGCAAAATGTACTGATTATAACATATTTTAAATTAAGAGTTAATCAAAACGTGCGTGTCGGTCGGCAAGAACCAACCCATATTATAACATATTTTAAATGAAGAGTTAATTAAAACGATAATCTGAACGAGGGTCCAACCCTGCTATTATAACATATTTTAAATTAAACAATATAATTATTTATCAAAAGAAGGACTCAATATAAGAATACCGCACGACACTATTAATCACGAACAGAAAAAACACAAACTTACATCTGATGAATGGAACACGCTTTTGGAAAATATTGATAATGTTTCTAACGCTGATATAAGTGAGCAAAAATCAAGTTATGACGGTAAATCTGTTTTATTGAAAATAAAAGCAGGTAATAAAGTATTTGGAGTTGTTTTAGAAACTTTTAAGAAAAATAACCCTTTGATTTCTACGGCATTTATTGATACAGAAAAAAATATTGATAACTGGATAAAAAATGAGGGCGTTTCAAGCGGTACTAAAACCTCTTTCTTGAACATTACCCTCAATAATATTATAAAAGATGTTCAACCAAATTTCAAGACCAAGGTTATTGGAAAAACTTATTATCAATCTGCAAATAATAAAACTATTAATTCTATGAAATTTGTTGATTTAACAAGTGATTTTGAAAAGACACCGACAATTGATGAAGTTAAAGCATACATCAATGAAATTGTTGAAAACGGAACAAAGTTCGCAACTCTTTCTCCGGAATGGTTTGTTGATATTAAAGGAGGGGCGAAGAAAAAAGACCACATAATAAAATCAAGTAATTTCAAAAATATGAATAAAGCAGAGAGGAAAAGACATAATAAATACATTATGTCTTTAGAAAAACTGCTTGCAAATGCTGAATATGCAGGTGAAAAAGAAAATACTAAAAAAGACAAAAAGCCAAATATTGAAAAATATCATTACTTTAAAACCAATGTAAAAATTGGAGATAAAACATATCAAATTCTTTTCGACACAGAAGAATACAAAGATGAAAAATCCTCATCGAGTGCGAACGTTTTAAGGTCCGTTAAAAATCTCAATGAGGATACTAGCAGTATAAACGATAATACAGAAAATATCAACCCTAAAACTGTACATTTATATAACATCACAGAGTACAAACCTCTTAATCAAGAAGAACAACAAAGTCTTTTTGAGGGTAATAATAAGGCTCGTGATATACGAAATTATAACATATTTTAAATTAAGAGTTAACTAAATTTACAATAGGTTGCTAGAGTCTCTCCAATATTAAATATCTTATTTTGTTTGGTGTATAATGGTCATGCGTTAAAAGAAAGGAAAGAGACAATGAAAAAATCAATTAAAGATTTAGGCGACATCAAAGGTAAAAGAGCTCTTGTAAGAGTCGATGTTAACGTACCTTTGGATGAAAACAAAAATGTTACTGATGATACTCGTATTCAAGCAATTGTACCTACAGTTAATTTCTTGAAAGAAAAGGGTGCTAAGATTATTCTTATGGCTCACCTTGGAAGACCAAAGGGAGAAAAGAACCCTGAATTTACTCTTGCACCTGTTGCAAAATATATGTCAAAAGTTTTTGGTCAAGAAATCGTATTTATTCCGTCAGTTGAAGAAGCTCCACAATATGTAGAAAAACTTCAAGATGGTCAAATCGCTCTTCTTGAAAACATTCGTTACTACAAAGCTGAAGAAGCTAAAGATGACGATATGACTTTTGCTGAAGAACTTGCTAAGTTGGGTGATTTCTATGTTAACGATGCATTTGGTGCTGCTCACAGAAACCACACTTCAACTGCTAAATTGGCTAAGATTCTTAAACCTGCAGTATCAGGATTGTTGATGGAAAAAGAATTGAGATGCTTGTCTCAAGCTCTTGATAATCCTACAAGACCTTTCACTGCTGTAGTTGGTGGTGCAAAAGTTTCTTCTAAAATTGGTGTTTTAGAAAACTTGATTGACAAGGTTGATAACTTGATTATCGGTGGCGGTATGGCTTACACATTTGTTAAAGCTAATGGCGGAAAAATCGGTAACTCAATTTGTGAAGACGATCAACTTGATGTTGCAAAAGCAATTGAGAAAAAGGCTGCAGACAAAGGGGTTAAGCTTGTAATGGCAACAGATGTTCTTGTAACTGATGATTTTTCAGGTAACGGAACTAACAAATTCGTTAATATCAACGAAATTCCGGACGGATTTGAAGGTGTTGACGCAGGTCTTGAATCAAGAAAAGCATTTGCAGAAGTTCTTAAGAATTCAAAAACAATTTTGATGAACGGTCCTGTAGGTGCATTCGAAAACCCTAAATTTGCTGAAGGTACAAAAGCTGTGTTGGAAGCAATTGTTGAAGCTACAAAAGCTGGTGCAACTTCTGTTATTGGTGGTGGTGATTCTGTTTCTGCTGCTAAGAAATTCTGCAAAGCTGAAGATTTCACTCATGTTTCAACAGGTGGCGGTGCTTCTCTTGAATTTATTGAAGGTAAAGTACTTCCAGGTGTTGCTGCATTAGATGATAAGTAATGCGTAAGCCGGAGTGAAGGACGAATTTGGCATTGCGTAGGCAATGACAAACTGAGTCCGAAACTCAACGATGGCGACGTAGAAATCTTTGATTTCACAGGAACTAAATGCGTAAGCCGGAGTAACATTTGAATTCGACGACGAGAAGTCGTCGGCGAACTGAATAACGAATTCATAAAAGCAAAAAGGCGGACTTTTAAGTCCGCCTTTTTGTCTAGCACATAATTATCCAGAAAAATCTTCTGGCAAATCTTCCAAGGTAGATTGCGATAATTGTAAAAAATATGTCGTAAAATATTTGAATTCCGCTCAATGAAGTTATCCAGCTTGTGACCAAGTCCATTGGTGCGTGTCTGAGCGCTGCAACGAAGAGCATATACAGTACTCCAAGTATATGGATGGTTGCAACTCCGATAACTGCATTCAGTATGATTCTTAAGACATCAGTCTTAACCTTCAACAATGTTCCGGTGAAAAATATTGCCGGAATGAAAGCCAGAATATAGCCAAATCCGTATTCAAAAAGGTAACTTACTCCTCCGCCCAATGCAAAAATCGGGAAAAAGAGTCCCAAAACGATATAACCCAAAATTGTAAGAATTCCGAATTTTCTTCCCAACAGCGCAACGATAAAGAAAATCATCGGGATTTGAGGAATATATTTGTACGTTTTCATAAAATGATGCGCAATCTCGTAATCGTTAGGTTCAGAGCTCAAGAATGGCAGTGCATCTAACGGAATATACGGGTGAGTTATTGTTAATTGAGTGAATGTTGCAACTATTAACAACAATATGCAAAATCCACACAGGACAAGCGTTCCGACGGTTATTTTTATCGGTTCGCCTTTGTATTTGAAACTATTTAACTGCTTTTCAAAACGTTTTGTCATTTTATCTCAATAAGTTCTTTTAATTTTTCTCTGTTATAAGTGAATTTTGATTTAAATTTATCGTAAAAAATATTTTCTGTCCACATAATAAGAGCATCTTCGTTATTGTCCTGATAATACCCTTTTCTTGTCCCAAGTGAGTTAAACCCATATTTAGTATACAAGGCTATTGCAGGAGTATTTGATACTCTAACTTCAAGTGTCAAATATTTTATACCTGCATCATAGCAGTCTTCAAGGATTTTTACAATAATTGCTTCCCCGATATGTTTTCTCATATATTCTTTTCTGACCGCTATTGTAGTTATGTGACCTTCATCTAAAATGTGCCATGTGCCTGCATATCCGACTAATTCACCATCTACGGTTTTTGCACAATAATAATGAGCAAGATTGTTTGACATTTCATCATAAAACGAAGATTTTGACCAATGGTGCTCGCCATAAGCTTCTTCTTCTATTGCGACAACGTTGTCAATATCATCGGTTGTCATTTTTGTTATGTATATTTGAGAAATATCAACTATGGACATATGCTTTCCCAATCTATATCGTCTTCGGTTTCCTCTCCAGGTTCAATAATATGGTCACCGTCCTCAAGCATTAGCATCAAAGAAAGTCGAAGTTGTTTTTTGTAATTTTCTAAAGCCTTTTCTCTGGTTTTTGCGCAGAATGCAAAACTCGGAATCTCTTTTATTTCGATGTAATGATATGGATTTCCGTTGAAATCCAAGTCGGTTCCCTCAATAAGAGTCCAATCGAGGTTCATATAGTAATCTAAATCCTTTTTTACCTCTTCATTACTCATCGAGTGACCTTTCATTTAGCGGTTGCTTAATCATTATGCCTTCGCCACCGATTACGTTTGCTTGGTGACCGTTGATGTACAAATATGCCGGTAAAGCTGTGTTTGCATTAACTGTTTTTATAACTTGTTTTACACGCATATATGTACTTTCTGCTCCTCCACCGGCTTCAAAATTAGAAGACAAATCCAGTAACATACTGCCTTCAGAATCTCTGATTGAGAGTATTTTTGTGCCTTGTGGAATTTCGGAGGTGAAACCTTTTGATTTTTCCCATTTTGAAGGTGCGTTGATGAGTTCATTCATTGCAAATTCAAAACATGATTTTTGTACGGAAGAATCGCAAGTTCTGTTGACAGAACGTAAATTTCCCGATTTATCAAGAATAAATATTTTAACATTTTTAGTAATCGGTTTAGTTGCTTCTTCTTCGTTTTCCTGAACCTTTGTTTCAGTCGGTTGTTCAAGCGGATTAAAAGTGGGAGTTTCCACTTCTTCGCCACGGTTAAATTCCGGAAGCTTGAAATCCTTGTTGAAGAATGAAAAATAAACGTAGGCAAGAGATATCACTATCAGAATGAATAATCCGAGTCTTTGAGAAAAGTTCATTTATTAATCTCCTTTTACAAATATTTTACCATCAATTTTGATTATGTTATCAACAATATTTACATTCTCAATTTTTGCGTTACATTTTTTTGAATCAAGTAATGAGAGTGTAAAAGACAATGGGTCAAGCAGGTTGATAAGGTTTGTAACCTTGTCAATAGGTAAGTTCCCGTAAGCGCTATCAATTCCGACATTGTTAGCCGTAATTTTTCCGTTTACGACATGAAAACCTGTAGATGCCATAAACGTTTTATTTTGTTTTGCTGGCATAATAGGGAAATTATATTCCATAATTACGTGAACTTTGTTGTTTCTTATTCTGACTCTTACGTCGTTCACTGTAAAGAGCGGATACGCACGTTTGTTAACTTTTTGTATTGTGCTGCGGTAACCTTTACTTTTGAGTGCGTCGTTGATTGTTTTTTCAGAAAGTTCCATCTCATATGCATAGGTCATATCGGACTTGAATGCGATTGGGTTTTGGGTATAATCAACCCAGTTATAATCGCTAAGTGTTTTTAGCTTTATATAAGGGACTTCAATTCCATCTACGTCAACGTTTTTACCGGTGATTTCCAAGTTTTTGAAAATGCCTTTTTTCATGCTGGAAAGAGTATAACCTTCAAATTTGACTTTGAAATTCGCTCCGGTTTCTTTTTTTAGAGATTTTTTTATAACTTTTTCAGCGATACTCTCCGCAATAGGATTCATAATTGCGAAGTGTTTTTTATTTTGTAAATAATCTTGTGATGTTTTGTCTGTTTTTGCAAAAACAGGTGAAATAAGTAACATACCTGTTATTACAAGTGTTAAAATTTTCTTTTCCATTTGAACTTCCTCTAGTTTTCGGTAACTCCTTTGAAAAATTCATCAGTGATTAACTGAGAGTACCTTTTTTTCTCGCTTACGGCAATTGCTAATTTTTCTGAGCCGTCTGATGTTCTTACGCTTGAAACAACTCCTGCCAAATCTGAGAACGGCAATTTGTTCGATTTGGCTTCGAATTTAGCATAAGGGACTTCTTGTCCGTAAATCTTCATAGTTCCTCTTGATGTTACATTGATTTCTTGGAACGAAATTGCTTGATATTTGAACTTATCAGCCAAGTCTTTCATCTTTTTGTCAAGAGAATCGCTTTTGATGTCTTCTTTTGTCAATAGAGGCTTTTTGCCTGAGTCCACAATACACATCTTTTGTCCGGATGCTTTATGTTCAGCCAAAACGGCTCTATAGCCCAACAAATTTACGGTATTATCAATTTGGAATTCTTCGTGAAGGTTAGAAAAATTTCCTAATTTTTTTGCATTTTCGGCAGCTCTTTCCTGTATAAAATTAGTTACGCCAACTTTTATACCTTCAATATACTTTTCCCCGCCAATAGCGTTAAATCCGACTACAGCAAGGACAAGAAGAAATGCATTAAATATTATTTTTATAAATCTAAACATTGCTTGCACCTCGGAATAATATTATGTACAATTATAACTATGACAAAACCTGAAATCAATCATATTAACAGTGCAGATGTAGTATTAGAAGATACTACGGAAGTTATGCGCCATTTTTTGAAGATAAAAAAAGAAAATCCCGGAACGGTGCTTTTTTACCGTTTGGGAGATTTTTACGAAACTTTTTTTGAAGATGCAGAGCTACTTTCAAGAGAGCTTCAATTGACTCTTACCGGTCGTGATGCTGGTAAAATTGGACGAATTCCTTTAGCCGGAATTCCTATAAAAGCAGTGGATAATTATCTTGAAAAACTGGTTAGTAAGGGATATAAGGTTACTATTTGCGAACAGCTGGAAGATCCAAAACAAGCTAAAGGTTTGGTAGAAAGAGGGGTCGTTCGGACAATAACTGCGGGAACTTTGGTCGAAAGTAAATTTTTGAATCAAGCAAGCAACAATTATATGTGCGCTCTTTTTAGAGCGGAGGGGAAGGCTTCCAATAAATGGGGTTTTGCATATACTGATATTTCAACCGGTGAATTTAAAGCTGCAGAACTTTCTTATGATGCGATATTGACAGAATTAGCGAGAATTCAGCCTTCAGAAGTGGTTGCGCCTGCTAAAAAACTTAAATTAGAACCTTTTCAGATTGTGCCGGAAGAAACGGTTGATTTGCCGGACGAAATTGTGAAAATGTATAATTGCGTAAAAGTTCCGACCAGAGTTTTTGAGGATTCGTTTGCACAGAACAATCTGAAAGCTGTTTTGAAGCTTAATAACTTAGATTCTTTAGGCTATAACGACAATCCACTGGCTTACAGAGCTTCGGCGGCATTATTTGCATATATTTGGGAAAACATGAAAGACGGGTTTCCTAAATTTGAAAGAATTGAGCTGTATGAACTTTCAGAATTTGTTTCAATTGATGTTCACACAAGGAAAAATCTTGAACTGACTGAGACTCTGAGAGAAAAAAATAAATATGGTTCGTTGTTATGGGCGATTGATAAAACTGTTACAAGTATGGGCGCAAGATTGCTCAAATCTTGGATATGTCAGCCACTAAAGGATATTAATGAGATAATAAAACGTC
>CAKVMU010000020.1 GCA_934773085.1 uncultured Candidatus Melainabacteria bacterium | reverse complement strand
GGCTGTTTGGAAGCCTATGCATCAGGGCCTTCTATTGTAGCAATGGCAGAAGATTATATCAGAGGCGGAAAATCTACTAAATACAGAGAGTTAGCGAACCCTGATATTACACCTTATATTGTTGCAGTAGCAGCAAAAGAAGGTGATCCGGTTGCTAAACAAATCTTCAGAATAATGGGTGAATACATTGGCATGGGACTAACTAGTGTTGTTAATCTTTTGAATCCGGAAAAAATCATCATTGGTGGCGGTGTTGCTGAAGCTGGTGATATTTTGTTGGAGCCAATCAGAGAAACTATTCAAAAACGTGCAATGACTATCCAAAAAGAAGCCGTAAAAATCGTTCCGGCTCAACTTGGAAACACTGCCGGAGTTATTGGCGCAAGCCTTTTGATTAAACAAGATTAATCGGGTTTTGAGATAAAAAGAATCGGGACTTCATCAGAAGTCCCGATTCTTTTTTGTTTGTAAAAAATTCTTTCTATAAGATTTCCATAACCGGATCAGATTGTTTTATTTCCGGAATTTCTTTTAAGTTAGGAAGATCAACCGGTTTTGGAGTCTTGTTGACAGTTGTTGTCTTGTTAGGAGCAATCGCAGGTTTCTTTGCGTATTTAGCGATTGCCGGATCAGGATTAGCCTTTTGTTTATGGTAATCTTGCATGATTACGTTTACAAAGCGTTTGGTTTCGCTGTATGGAGGAATCGTACCGCCATATTTTTTAACATTTCCTGGACCGGCATTATAGGCAGCCAAGGCAAGTTCAGTAGAACCAAACATTTTGTACATCATTTTGTAGTAAGTCAGACCGGCTTTGATGTTTTCGCTAAGGTAGTAAGGGTTAAATCCCATTCTGTTTGCCGTTGACGGAAGCAGTTGAAATACACCTACTGCACCGTGCGGACTTCTGAGTTCGTGTCTGAATCCGGATTCTTTTTTCGCTATACTCAATGCAAGCGCAGGGTCAATACCCATCTCCATGGAATGTTTAACAATAGTTTCTTTAACTACATCCTCGGAGACTGCTGCTTGAACATTTACGGCTGCAAATGATACCAATGCAATAGCTGTTAAGACTATCTTTTTAATAATCATCGAAATCCTCGTTGTTTTGTAAATTGGATTCTGTATACTATCTCGTAAATCCTCCCTACGGTTTCACTATGTTCTCGTTTGGTTCCTATCAAGGCGCTTTTCCTAAATTTCTTGTGCCGTTTTATGCACCATGCCCCAAGAAACTTGTTAGGCCGCTTTCCTTGTTATTCCCCGCACTCCGGCTTGGATAAATAACTATACAGAAATTGTATTGCACTCATTATAGACCAAACAAAATAAAATTTCAACATGTAAATTGTAATATGTACACTTGTTCTAGCCGGAAAGAGTTATTAGATAATGGAAAACTTCCTGTTGACAAGTTGTCTGGCATTTTCTTCAAAATCAGTTTCGCAAACAAAGAGTTGTACATATTTGTCCATATTCATAAAATTAAAGAGGGCAAACAAGTCAGATGAAATGTTAAATATTCCTATTTCTTTTGTTTTAGCGATTTCTTTTAATGCTTCTATAAATTCGATAGTGCAGTCATGAACTTGGCTCAAATCAAGCGATATACGTTTGTTTTCGGCAAGTACTTCTTTTGAAAGACGAAAACTTTCCCTAGCGTCAAGCTTGTCGCTAAGTGGGGTTATTATATATGTGTTATTATGTTCTCGAATTTCCATACTATTATGATAACCGTTATAATCGGAAAAATTAATTATCATAAATTATGAAAAATCTATATCTAAAGTTTGATATAAATTTTAAATGCTCGTAGAGGATTTCATCGTTTATTTTTTTTCTCTCCTAGAAGGAGAGCAAATTTACGTACGGATGACACAAACGAAGTGGTTTCCACCGCAATGCTAGGCTTTGACATTAAGTTTCTGTAGCTCTACATTGTGCGAAGTTTCAGCGTTTTGGGGTTTGTGGTGTAAATATAAGCCCAGTACAGTCCCTATTATGACAGCACCTGCGATTATCCACCCTAATTTATTGCGTGATTGTGGAGGCGGCGGAACATTTGGTTTTTGAAAAAATAATTTATTTGCGTTTTTATAAAAAATCTTATCTATTATTTCGTCAGCTTCACTAGGAAACTCTTTTTTTATCATATTTTTAATATCGTTGACGTTGTTTGTATAGTTTTTAATAGCAGGGAGTCCATCTCTGCCTTCTCTGCCAAAACGTTCAAGAGGAGCATCCGTGCCAAATAAGATTCTGTCCAGTCCTCCTTTTTCGTTTTTCAGTCTTTCAATAATATTTTTTAAGTTTGGTTTTTGAGGATTATTGCAATCAACCCACGATATATCGCCATACAGAGTTGAGTTCTTTTTCTTAAGCGATTCTATAATTAAATCGGTTGTTTTATTAATATTTTTTTCACCGTCTCCGCCCCAGTGAGCCAAGATAACGGGGACATCCTTATAGTTTTTTGCAAGTTCATAAATCTGTTCCGGTCTTGAAACTTGGGACGCTTTTGCAATTCCGCCGTCCGGATAATGCACATCATAAGAATTTCCGCTATGGAATAAGCAAGGTAGTTTTTTCTCTTGCGCAAACTCCATATATGGTCTGTATGCTGGATTATTGGCTGCAAGATTCAATTGCTCAGGATGAAATTTTAAACCAATAAACTTGTCTGGATTCTCATTAAATATTTTTTTGATATTATCAACATTTCCATATGTTGGTTGACAAGTCGCTAATGCCGAAAATTTCTGGCTTTTAGAACAGATTTCAAGCATTTTTCTATTGCCGGTTATCTCATCAGAGAAAAATTCAATTTTGCTATCGGTGGATTTGTTGACCATGCAATCTAAATTGGAAACAATGATTTTTTCAACAGAGTCTCCATTATCTAATTTCGATTTTACAAAAACATCCAAATCCGAAGTCGTATCGTAGAGTTCGTTGCGATTGTTTTTCCAATGGCCGGCATGACAATGCGAATCAATGATTTTGCCATAGAAGGATATGTTATTTATTAGGTTTAATTTCATTATGTTCACGCCAATTTTTATGATACACACATATTTTCTTTAAAAATATTTTAACATTGATAATATGTAATGTAAACTTGATATGTATCATTGCAAAGTGATATTTATGTTTGTCAAAGGTGGTAAAGTTCGACAATGAGTTTTTACCACTTTTTTATATTTACCCCCTAATTTTGTGATAAAATTTCTATATGAACATTTTTGCAAAGTTGGTTGATGAATATAAGAACATGAAGCTTTTGGACAAATATATCCTCAAGCAGGTTATAGCAATGTTTATAATGGGTGTTCTCGTTTTTACGTCAATCGTTTTTGCTTCAGATACTTTTATTACGTTGATTAAACAAATCTCAAAATATGGAATTCCGTTTAAAATAGCGTTTATTATTATCATATTGCACTTGCCATCTGTATTTGTAATGACAATACCGATGGGAGTGTTGCTGTCTACTGTAATGACTCTGAACGGACTTTCTCTTAGTTCGGAAGTTACAGTTATGAGGGCATGCGGAATTGGCTTGAACAGAATTGCAAAACCGATTTTCGTATTTGCGATAGTAATGTCTTTTATGAGTTTCTTTATTAACGAAACGATTGTTCCTATTATGACAAAGCAGTCTACGGATTTGGCATTGTATGCTTTCGGACAAAAAAATATACCGGAAGGGAAACAAAATTTTACATTCAAGGAAGTAAAAGACGGAGGAATGCTTAAAAGGCTATTCTATGTTGGAGATTGCACCGATAAAACCTTGCATGACATAACTGTTTTGGACGCATCAAAAGAAGGTACTATTCAAATATTGCAAGCAAGAGAAGGTAAAACTTCTCCGTTGGGTTGGAAGTTCCAAAAAGGTGCAATTTATACAATTACGGATAGTGGCAAAACCTTGGATACAACTTTATTCAATGACTCTACAATTATGTTCGGCATGGATTTGTCTAAAGAAATGGAAAGAAATCTTGCGAACGAGTATAACTTCGTCCAGTTGTTGAATCATATTACTAAAGAAAATAGACAGGATTTGAAGATTGATTTGTATGACAAGATTGCTTTGCCATTAACAACTATTGTTCTGGTCTTGATTGGTGTTCCTTTAGCAATAACACCTCCGAGAGTGCGTTACAACAGAGGTTTCTTGTTTAGTATTTTGATTATATTTGTATATTATTTAATTAGAGCGCTTTCAATCTCATTTGGTGAAGCCGGAAGCCTTGTGCCGTCACTGGCAGCTTTTATGCCTAATATTATACTTACGATTATTGGTGTAGGACTTTATTACAGAAAAGTTTATACAATCTGCTAGTAATATGGTATATTATAAATATGCCAAGAACGTATCTTAATGGAAGTGTAAAAAACGGAAACATTATGCGCTGGTCAATCAACCCGCTAATTGTTTATATTGCGCCGATGAAATTTTACTCAAAACCCGGAGAAGATGCAAAGTATAGAAAGATGGTTCTTGATGCATTTACAGCGTGGTCATCTGCAAGCGGCGGTAAACTGAACTTTCGGGTGACAAATGTATTGTTGGAATCAAATATTAATGTGGATTGGAAACGTGTTGACCGCCAAGCTCTGGGACACTGTTATTTTAACTGGGATAATGCCGGAAGACTCTTTGGAGCGGAAGTTTCAATCGGTTTAACGGATGGCAAAATTCATAAGGCATATGACAGTGAAATTGAAGTGTATCATACGATTCTGAACGAGGTTGGGCATGCTCTTGGGTTGGGACACAGTCCATATAAGAGTGACATAATGTATACTCCGCATCAATACGGTAATGCATCTTTATCAGAAAATGATAAATACTCAATCCAATGGTTATACAGACTCCCTGCGGGAGGTTCAGTTCAAAAAATAGCATCGAAACACTCGATTTCAACTTCTTCTGACATAGATTCAGTCATAAGAAAAATTGATATAAAAAAAGGTGAAACAGAAAAAAAAGGAGAACAGATTCAGATAACAACTCACAGAGATTTATTGGAAGAAGCCTCTAATATTGGCGATTTGAAGAGGTATAATATAATGCTTCAAAATATTTCATTATCTCCAAATGTTAAGAATTATCTTAACAAAAACAGGTAGTTTTGAAATTTTAGGCAATTTTTTAGTGTAAAAAGTTTTTATTATCTTATAGGTTAGTTTTAAAATTTAGGTGTTTTTATATGGAAGATTTTTCAAAATTCAGGTCTTTGGTTAACAAAGAAAGAGATGCAATTTCCGAAACTTTCATTCAGTCATCAAATCCGTTATCAAAGAAAGCAGAAATTGATTCAATTGCGTTGACAGACTTTAGTCAGGAAACTCCTCGTCCAAAGTTTGACAAGGATATTTCAGATGTTGTTGAGATTGTTAAAATCTTGAATAATATGGCACCGTTAAGAATGCCGATTTATAACTTTAATATCGATGAAATTAATGGTGAACGTTATTACAGACCTGATGGTACATTGTTATTGGTAAGAGAAGAGGACAGCGATGTTGTCAGAGATTACTATGCTGCTGACAAACCGATTGATGATATTTCTGTCTGCAGAATTTTGGAGCATGACAGAACAACCGGTCGTTTAAGAACAAAAATTGAGCCGATAACAAGAAAAGGCAGCAGAATAAAAACAAATATTACTATTTTTGATGTGAAGATTAATAATAAATATACGCTGATACAGCTTGCAGAAGATGGAATTGTTAATAATATATCAGAATTTTCAGGAAAGGGAAAATCATTCCAAACGCTTTTCAGAAATATTGATACGTTTAAACCGGTCAGATATTTGGAAGGTAAAGACTCGAAAGAGAGCGGATTTGAGATGATTGACTGTATTTTTGATTCAAATGGTAAAGTAGCAAGAATCAAACGTTATACGAAAAAACGTGAAGTCAGTATTGATTACACTGAAGATAAGAAGAAAATTTCTGTAAAAAATAAAGAACAATAATCCTTATTCGATATATTTACCATCAAATAAGTCTATAACCATCTTTTCTTGGTCGGTTTCGACTCTGTCACGTTTTTTTTCGTCGTCTTCTTTTTTATCAGTTGAGGCTTCTTTTGAAGGTTGTTCGACCTGATTTTGTTTTGGTGTTTCTTGCGGTTTAGGAGCTGGTTTCTGCACCGGTCTAACTTCCGGTACAGGTTCAGACTTTGGGACGGATGTTTTGTCCCCGCTTTGCGCTAATCTTACTGTAACATGTGAATTTTGTTGGTTAAATATTGCATTTGCAGCATCAATAATGAGCTGTTTCTTATTAGAATCATTGATTTGAGCAACGAGTCGCTCATTTTTAAATGTAAGAATAACTCCTTCTTCCGAAATTTGTTGCGGGGTTGCCAATTTTAGCAACGCTTGAGTTGAAGGGCTTTTGATATTGGAAAGCAACGCTTGCCACATAGAGCCAATATCTTTTCCATCCGGTTTTTTTGACATTGGAGGAGGTGTAAACACGTCTTCTTCAACCTTTGGCTCGACTTTTGGTGCAACAGTAGGAGTTGATTTTGCAACCGGTTTTGGGGATTCAACTTCTTTTTGCTGAAGCGGTTCCGGTTGGATAGGGGCAGGTCTGGTGACAGAAGGTTGTGTTTGATTATACGTAACTTGTACGTTCCCGCCCTCAAGTGCTGCCACTCTTTTTTGCAAATCCAAAAGGGTTGAATTTTCGCTCATGTTTGCTAAATCAATCATTCCGACTTCAAGCCACAAATGCTGATTTGATGCAAGTTTTACTTCTTTTATGTAATAAGATGTTCTTTCAATAAGAAAAACTATTTGATGAGTTTCCAGTTTGTCTTTTTGTTTGGTAAGCTCTGCAATCTGAGGTTCATTTAAACCTGTCAGTTCAGGTAACAATTCCTTTGAACAAGTTTTAACTATTAACAAGTTTTTAAAATACTCGCCCAAATTTGTAAGTATTTGCAAAGGTTCATTTCCTGAATTGTAAATATCATTTAAGATTTCAATAGCTTCAGAAGGAGAAGAAGATATTATTTTTTCAGACAATTTGTTCAGTGTGTCGAAAGAAATTCTTCCCAAAACAGCATTTACATCATCAACGGTAATCTCTTTTGACACGCCCAACAGGCTCAACTGGTCAAGCAGTGAAATACTGTCTCTCATACCTCCGGCGGAGTTTTTTGCGATTGCAAAAAGCGCATCATCAGAAATATTAATTTTTTCTTCGTTTGAGATGTATCTCAAGTGTTTAACGATGTCTTCTGTTGTAATTCTTCTGAAATCAAACCTCTGACAGCGGCTCTTAATCGTATCAAGAACCTTGTGAACTTCTGTTGTTGCAAGAATAAATATAACGTTTTCCGGAGGTTCTTCCAATGTCTTCAAAAGCGCATTAAATGCGTGATTTGTGAGCATATGGACTTCGTCTATGATGTATATTTTGTATTTTCCGTTTACAGGAACATATTGAATCTTTTCAAGAAGATTTTGTGCATCTTCAACTTTTCTGTTGCTGGCAGCATCTATTTCAATAACGTCTATCGGAACAGAGTTTGCAATATCTTTACAGCTTTCGCATTCTCCGCATGGATGGATAGTCGGGCCATTTTTACAATTCAAAGATTTTGCTAAAATTCTTGCAGTAGAGGTCTTACCTGTACCACGAGGTCCGGTGAACAAATAAGCGTGAGAAATTTTACCAAGCTCAATCGCACTGGTTAAAGTCTTTTTAATATGCTCCTGACCAACAAGAGTTTCCAGCGTTTGAGGACGATATTTTCTGTATAATGGTACGTAATTTCCGCTCATGGTTAATAGTTTATCATGAAAATTGCAACCGGTTAAGTTTTATAATAATATGAAAAACATGAGAGAGTTATTAATTTTATTATTTATATTTATTGTCGGCGCAAATCAAGCATTTGCGTATGATTTAATATTGCCGAGAGAAAAAAAATCTATTGTTAATACAAACTATGCTTTTTTTGTGGGCAAAGCTAAAAAGACGGAGATTATAACTATCAATGACGAAAGAATTCATATTGCGTCTAACGGAGCATTTGCGCATTCTGTTAAATTAAAAGAGGGTGAAAACAGAGTTGTAATGCGCTCTAATTTTAATACTCAAGTATACAGATTTTACAAAAATAAGCCATCTCAACCTGTAAAGCCCGAGCTTATAGAATTTGAGCCATGTTTTTATCTTGTAAAAAAAGACAATACGCCACTAAGAAGTACCCCTGTTGATTTTGGTATGAATAGAATATCTCATCTTTTTAAGGATACAAACCTTGTTGTGAACGGTTCAAAAGGAGATTTTTACAGAGTTTATTTGTCGAAAAATAAAGTTGCTTGGATTGCGATGAAAGATGTTGCGGAAGCTTCAGAACCTGCTGAAAAACCGAATTTTATCACGATGAACAGTGAAACTTTTAAGAATGCATCTTGCCATACGATAGAATTTACAGGAAAATTGCCGTATACAATAGATGAAAGCGATAAAGAAATTGTTTTCAGAGTTTACAATCCTTATGCATCAGATAATTCTGTGTATACGGTTAATATCAGAAAACCCGAGAAATACACTTATAAAACGACCCTTTGTAACGGCGTTTATCAATTTAAGGTTAACGAGTTACCAAAGGCAGAAACACAGACGTTGGATGGTTTGACGATTGTTGTGGATGCGGGTCACGGAGGTAGCGAAAAAGGTGCTATCGGTTGTTTGGGAGACAAGGAAAAAGATATTAACTTAAAAATTGCGGCAGAATTGAAAGAACAACTTTCTCTAATGGGTGCAAATGTAATAATGACAAGAGAATGTGACGGTAACATGTCATTGGATGACAGAGTCAAGATTACAAGAGAAAATTGTGCCAATATTTTTGTAAGTATACACTTAAACTCAATCGGCGACATTCCTATGAACATACACAAAAATCGTGGAACGAGTGTTTATTACTACAATCCAAATTCAAAAGCTTTGGCAAAGAGTGTGGAAACATCCTTAACGGCGGCAGTCGGCACAAGAAAAGACGGGGTGAGAACAGCAAGCTTTGCGGTAATAAGACCGACTGATTATGTCGGAATTCTTGTCGAAACAGCTTATATGACTAATCCTCTTGATTCTGTGTTGTATAAGTCAGAATCCTTTCCGCAAGCTGCAGCAAAAGGAATTGCGGAAGGAATATTGAATTACGTTACAAATAATGGACAATAGGTGTTGTTTGTTATAAATTTTTATACAGGGAGTATATTTTATGAGACTACACAATTCTTACACTAACCAGATTGAACAATTTGAAACACTAGAACCGAACAAGGTCAAAATGTATGTTTGCGGACCTACGGTTTATGACAACGCACACCTAGGACATGCAAGATGTTATATTACTTGGGATGTCCTTTACAGATATTTGAAATTTAAGGGTTATGATGTTACATATTGCCGTAACGTAACCGATGTTGACGATAAAATTCTTAAGAAAGCTGAAAAAGAAGGAAAAACTCCAGAGGAGGTTTCAACTTATTGGTACAACAGATTTTCAGACAGTATGAAGGCTTTGAACAATCTTAAACCGGATATTGAACCTTTTGCAACAAAGACTCTTGGCGAAATGATTTCAATAGTCAAGGATTTGATTAACAAGGGTTATGCTTATGAGGCAAATGGGGATGTGTATTTTAGGGTTAAAAAGTTTCCTAAATACGGGTATCTTTCAAAACAGCCGATTGACCAACTGGAAAGTGGTGCGAGAATTGAAGTCGGAGAACAAAAAGAGGATCCGTTGGACTTCGCACTCTGGAAAAAAGATGAAAAATTCGGTTACAAATCACCTTGGGGTGTGGGACGTCCGGGGTGGCACATCGAGTGTTCCGCAATGAGTCGTAAATATTTGGGTAAAACAATTGATATTCACGCAGGCGGAGCGGATTTGATTTTTCCTCACCATGAGAACGAAATAGCTCAATCAGAATGTGCAAACGGATGTAAGTTTGTAAATTACTGGTTGCATAACGGCTTTGTAACTATAAATAAGGAAAAAATGTCTAAATCTTTAGGCAACTTTTTGACAATTGATGATTTGCTAAAAAAATATGATGCAAATACAATTCGTTTCTTTATTTTGACAAACCACTACAGAATGCCGGTAGAGTTCTCAGACGATGCTCTTCAAGCGGCTGCAAACGGTGTTAAAAGAATGCTTAATGCAAAGAGAACTAAGGTTGATGAAAACCTTGATATTACGAAGTTTGATGAATATAAAGAATTTGTGGAAGCTATGGATGATGATTTGAATACATCTAAAGCACTGGCAGTTCTTTTTGACTTGACAAACAAGGCTAATAAAGATGTGGATTACGCTTATTCGCTTTTATATAAATTGGCATCAGTATTAGGATTCACATTCGACAAAGCTTCTTTATCCGAAGATGAATTGAAAGAAGTTCTTGCTAATGTTTCAGCAGATTTGGGTACAAACTACGAATCAATGGATTCGTTGATTGCAGCAAGAAAAGATGCTCGTGCAGAGAAGAATTGGGAATTAGCGGATAAAATAAGAATAAGTCTGGATAAACACGGTATCGTGTTGAAGGACTCTAAGGAAGGTACAACTTGGGAGTTAAAATAGGAAAGTTTATTCTTTCAGTATTGCTGTTGTTGATTTTGTCATGCCCGATACAGGCAGCCGAAATCAACGATGTGGTGCGAGTTGGTTTAACTGATAATAAATTTCAAAACGTATTGAAGCAAGAAATTACTGTTTATGGAACTGCGGATTGTGATATTTGTGACAAGGAATCGCACAAGATTCTTGCAAGAATTCAGGCTGATACGGATATCGTTATTAAAAACGGCGTTGCCGGCATGGATGTTTCTGCAGGCGGTTCAAATGCTACATTAAAAGATTTTGTAATAATCTGTCCATCAGGACTATTGGGTGTAAGAAATCTTACAAGAAAAGGCAAACCTGCGCTTTATCATGGTGCATTTGAGGTTGTTCAAGAACCAGCACACAAGGGATTCTATCTGATAAACCTTGTTGAAATTCAAGAGTATTTGAAAGGTGTTGTTCCGAACGAAATGCCGGTAAGATTTGGGTTAGAGGCTTTGAAGGCACAGACGGTTGCTGCTAGAAATTATGTTCTGACTCCAAGAACTCAAGCTTACAAAGAGTTTAATGTTGTAGACAGTGTCTCAAGCCAAGTTTATTTTGGTGCAAATACAGAATCCGATTTGGCGACTCGTGCCGTAATGGAGACGGACGGCATTGTTGCTTTGTACAATAATGAATTAATTTTGACTTTGTACAGCTCAACTGCAGGCGGTTATACGGAAAGTTATGCATACGCTTTTTCTGATCCGACCACAAGAGCGTTTCCCGCTATTAATAAACCTTATTTAGTTGCAGTTCCGGATAAAGCTGAATTTAATTCTCTTGAAACTGAGGACAAAGCTGCTGATTTTTATAAAACAAAAGTTCCGTCCTATGATATAGAGTCTCCATATTACAGATGGACAAAAACTTGGGCAGTTGGCGAATTAGAAAATGTTTTGAAAAAAACATTACCTGCTCAATCAAAAACAGGATTCATTAATCCTGTCTTCAGAGAAGGTGATGAACTCGGTAAAATTAAAGACATAAAGGTAATGAAGCGTGGTGCATCCGGAAAGGTAATTGAACTTGATTTGATGACTTCAAAAGGATGCTACAGAATCTCGAAAGAACTGGTTATAAGACGTGTGTTCCAAAAGGATAATATATCATTGCCGAGTGCAAATGTTGTTTTTGAAAAAACGGTTGATAATTACGGAAATGTTACGGATATCAAGGCTTATGGCGGCGGATTCGGTCATGGTGTCGGAATGAGTCAATATGGTGCCGGTTATATGGCAACAAAGCTCAATCAACCTTACTATAATATTTTAAGACATTATTATACGGGAATTTCTTTAGGTACAAAACCTGTAAATGTAGCCGGAGAATCTGTAACTCAAAGATTTTGGGCTCCGTTAGGACGTGCTCACATTGTTGTGGTTGGTCAGATTGTTCCGAAAGTCGAAGTTACAATCAACGGTAAAAAATTAGAATTTCCAATAAATAAATCAATATTCCAGAGGGAAACAAAAATAGATATTTCAAGATATATTGAAGATGGAGAAAATACGATTGTTTACCATCCTTCGGTATGCCCTCTAAAAATGTATGTGGAATTGGTAGAAAGTTACGGACAAAAATAATTGAGGGATAGATGGAAGTAAAAGATGAAACTCCGAGTGTATTAAAAGCTGCGTGGCTAATTGCTCTTGTTACGATAGCAAGTAAATTTATGGGCTTTGCAAGGGATATGGTTGTTGCAAACTTTTATGGGGCGACGCTTGTTTCTGATGCTTATTTTTACGCTTTGCAAATTCCATCTCTTGCGATAATCATTCTTGGCGGAGTCGGCGGGCCGTTTCATAGTGCGACTGTGGCTGTGTTTTCCAAGTTGCTTCCGGGCTTTGATTCAAAACCAACAGAAGAAGTTAATAAGTTATATAATACCTTTTTGACAGCAACATTTTTGTTTTTTGCAGTATTTGCTGTATTGGGTTTCTTTTTTGCAGACAAAATAATGGGAGTTATCATATCTGCGGGCTCTCCGGAACTCGTGGGACTTGCAACACAGCATTTTAAAATAATGTCTCCTATTATTTTAATTGGCGGAATTATTGGTATTTTTTACGGACTTTTAATTTGTCACAAAAGATTTATTATGCCGAATTTATCGCCGATGATATTGAGCGTTGTGGTGATTATATCTATTGTTTTGGCAAAAAATGATAATACGGGGCTTGTTTTGGCAGGGGCTACGACATTGGGTGCTGTGTGCCAGTTGTTGACTCAATTTCCTGCTCTTAGAAAAATTGGTTACAGAATAAGACCTAATTTCGATTTTGTGAATAATGCGAATATGAAAAGCCTTATGGAGCTTCTTTTCCCCGCAATATTAAGCTCTACGATGGGACAAATAACGATTTATATTGATATGTTTTTTGCTTCAACTCTTCGGGAAGGAGCGTGGACATCTGTTGTTTTTGCGAACAGAATCTTTCAGTTTCCGGTCGGAATTCTTGTTACGGCCTTTTTGGTGCCTTTATTCCCGATATTTTCAAGATTGGCTGGTCAGGGTCAGCACGATGATATAAAAACTTATTTCAATAAGGGAGTTGGAGTACTGTTTTTTGCGGCTAGTCCGATGATAATTTTGATACTTACTTTGGCGAAGGACGGAGTTTCATTGGTATTTGAAAGAGGTGCTTTTAACTCGGATGCGGTTATGATGGTTACTGAAGCATTGTGTTTCTTGTCATTCTCAATTTTACCGTATGTATTTAGAGATTCTATTACAAGAGTTTATTATGCATTTAATGATTCAAAAACTCCATTTATTATTGCTATGTCTTCAATAGCCTTGAAAGCGGCTTTGAACTATATTTTGATACTAAAATTAGATATGGGAATAGCGGGAATCACTCTTTCAACTTCTTTTGTAACCTTGTTTAATGCAGTAT
>CAKVMU010000019.1 GCA_934773085.1 uncultured Candidatus Melainabacteria bacterium | reverse complement strand
ACGCAGTCACAGGCTTGTATTTCTATGATAACAAAGTTGTTGAATATGCAAAATCACTAAAACCGTCTGCAAGAGGGGAATTGGAGATTACAGATTTGAATAAAATCTATCTTCAACAAAAAAAATTAAAGGTTGAAATGTTTGGAAGAGGTTTTGCGTGGATAGACACAGGAACCCACAAATCTCTATTGCAAGCAAGTCAATATGTGAATGCAATTGAGGAAAATCAGGGAATCAAAATTGCGTGTTTGGAAGAAGTCGGATACAGAATGGGCTTCATAGACAGAGAAAAAATTAATAAAAATACAGAAAATTATAAACAGAACGAATATTATAATTATGTTTCAAATTTGCGCTGAAATATGATATAATAGAAATGGGTATTCACATCCAATTTGAATAGGAGCTTGTATGACATTATTACCTAAATCTGTTTGTGTGTTGGCTTTTACTGATGCAATCATCATCGGAATTTCCACATTGTTGTGTTTTTCATTGGTTGTGCCAACATACACATCTTTGTTTGCTGTAACTGCAATATTTCTTATTGTAACAATCGGAACATTAGCAATAAAAGGGCTTTACAAAACCCACAAATCTGTTTTGAAACGTCTATGGATTCTGTTTGAAGGAACCTTCGTTGCGTTCTTCATAGCCGGAATCATTACAACTCCTATCGTTAAGGGGTTTTGGGCAAATTTAATTTTGATTAATATCGCAATAATTTTATCTTTGGCTCTTTTTGTTCGTGCTGTATATTACGTTTGCAAAAAAATGTTTAAGAAAACAAATAACATATTAATTGTCGGTGCGGGTCAAGACGGAAAACTCATTGCAGAAGAAATTCACTCAAGACCGGAACTCGGAATGAGAGTTGTCGGATTCTTGGACGATAATATGAACAGAATTGAAGAAGAAGATTCTACGATTCCTATCTTGGGATTAACATGCGATACAGAAGCTGTTATCAAAGACAATAACGTTAATACAGTGATAATTGCCGTCAAATCAAGAATGGACTCAAACATTTTAACCGATTTGGCAAAAGGTATTCCACTCGGCGTCAAAGTCTGGAGGATGCCAACTTTCTACGCACATATCACACAAAAGCTTTTCACATCAAAAATGGCTGTTAACTGGTTATTCTATGATTATGTAAGACCAAAATATTTCTTGTATTCTTACATAAAAAGAGTATTGGACATTATTTCAGCATTATTAATATTAATCATTACATTGCCAATTACGCTCATTGCGGCTGTCGGAATCAAGCTATCCGACTTCGGACCGATTTTCTTTACTCAAACAAGAATCGGTAAATTTGGCAGACCATTTAAGATGATTAAATTCAGAACGATGTATCAAGACAAAGTAGATGAAGGTTTTGATGACGATTTAATAGAAATAGAAAACAACGACAAAAGAATAATGCCGTTCTGCAAACTCATTCGTAAGTTCCACATCGATGATATTCCTCAAATGTTCAACATTCTTAAAGGCGAAATGAGCATAATCGGACCTCGTCCGGTAAGAGAAGAAGTATTTGAAGAAAACCGTGAAAACATACCATTCTGGGAATGCAGGAACTGGGTTCGTCCGGGTTGGACAGGATGGCAACAGATTAATTCTATCGATTGCATTCCGGAAGAAAGACTGGGATATGACTTATACTATGTAAAACACAGAACCTTAGCGTGGGAAGTTTCAATTTTTGTAAGATATCTCGCAAAAGTTCTTAGCGGCAAATGTAAATAAAATTAACTACGATTCATGTTTCTGGTATAATTAAAATCAACAAGGGAGAAAAGTTATGCTAGAACTATTGAAAAAGAGTGCTATTGAACAAAGCAAAGCAATTCAGAATAAAGAAGTTTCTGCGGTTGAACTAACTCAAGCATCATTAGACAGAATTAAATCTCTTGATGAAAAGCTTGGTGCATTCAATTCTTTGACAGAAGATACCGCTATTGAAACAGCAAAAAAAGTTGATGAAAAAGTTGCCAGAGGAGAAGAATTACCGCTTCTTGCAGGTGTTCCTCTAGCATTAAAAGATAATATGAACCTTGTCGGTTCTAAAACAACCGCATCAAGTAAAATTTTGGAGAACTTCGTATCTCCTTATAACGCAACAGTTACACAAAAACTTTTGGAGAACTTGGTTCCAATCGTTGGTAAAGCAAACTTAGACGAATTTGCAATGGGTTCTTCCAACGAAAACTCTGCGTTTAAAAAAGTTCACAACCCTTGGAATTTGAACAAAGTTCCGGGCGGTTCTTCAGGTGGTTCAGCAGCTTCTGTTGCATCATGCGAAGCAACATTGGCATTGGGTTCCGACACAGGCGGAAGTATCAGACTTCCTGCAAGCTTCTGCGGTATTGTAGGTATGAAACCAACTTACGGCAAAGTTTCAAGATATGGTCTAATCGCATTCGCTTCTTCTCTTGACCAAATCGGTCCGTTCGCAAGAACTGTTGAAGATGCGGCTGCATTATTAGAAGTTATTTCAGGACACGACCCACACGATTCAACATCATTGAAACTTCCTGTTGAAAACTATAGAAGCACACTTGCTTCTGATATCAAAGGAAAGAAAATCGGTGTTGTAAAAGAATTGATTTCAGAAGGTTTAACTCCGGATGTTGAAAAAGCAATGAAAAGCGCTATTGAAACATACAAAGCATTGGGAGCTGAAGTCGTTGAAATTTCTTTGCCAAACCTTAAACACTCAATCGGTATTTACTACATCTTGGCTACTGCTGAATGCAGCTCAAACTTAGCAAGATTTGACGGTGTAAAATACGGCTACAGAACTCCAGATGCTAAAAATCTTCTCGAAATGTATTGCAAAACGAGAGCAGAAGGCTTCGGACCGGAAGTTAAACGTCGTATAATGCTTGGAACATACGCTTTATCATCTGGTTACTATGATGCTTATTATAAAAAAGCTCAGCAAATGAGAAGAGTTGTTACAAACGACTTCTTAAAAGCGTTCGAACAAGTTGATGTATTGATTTCACCAACTTGCCCTAACACAGCTTTTGATTTGGGCGCAAGAACAGAAGATCCACTTGCAATGTACTTGACAGATATTGCAACAATCTCTGCTAATTTAGCAGGTATTCCTGCGATTTCTGTTCCTGCAGGATTTGATTCTGACGGAATGCCAATCGGTTTACAAATAATGTCACCTCAGCTTACAGAAGCTAAACTGTTTAACTTCGCATATAAGTTCGAGCAAGAGCACGATTATTACAAACAATTGGCTAACATATAATAATAGAAAAAGGCTTCGGTTAAACCGAAGCCTTTTTTTCTAGTTACTTTTTCCTGCTCTGTAACCGCAATAAGAATATATAAACGGTAAGATTTTTTCGATATGCAATTTATCAGCCAACGGAAATTTTGCCAATACCAACATCCCGACCATATCATCCAAGTTTGCAATTGAATCTCTCAAAGAAAGCTGTCTGTCCGGATACTTATCTTTCGGGTCACAAATTACGTTTGACAATGCTGCAGCACCAAACATACCGATTAATATACTTCCCATCATGGAAAAGATTTTGGCGGGCGCATTGTTGAAATTCTTGCTTGTCTCGCATAATTTTAACACCCCACCAGTTAACCATGTTGGAACAGCTGCGTTTAAGAACTGAAAAACTCCTTCTTGAGCTTTTGCTGAATTAGTTTTCGAATCATTACCAATCATACCCGCAACAACCCCTCCTACAATCGGTGTTGCAGATAGCAATAACATATCGCCCAATTCATATTTGACTTTGAAAGGATTTTTTAACCCTTGTTTTTTCATCATCATAATAAGAGGAATCGCAGTTCCGATTAACGAACCAATCGCAGCCTTCAGTTTGTCTTCATTAGAAGCTTTTCTTTGCATACGACTTCTTCTGAGCATATATTTTTTAGCACTTTGTTGGGTTGAATTATCGGGAAATGCTGGAGATGTATCAACTTTTTCTAAAAATTTATACTTAGATGTATCTTGTACAAAACTATACGTAGGGATATTACTGAACATACTTACCATAATAATATCGAATTTTAACCCACGAAACAAAATTTTGCAATCTATTATTGTTTACTTTTCTTCTTTTATTAACATTTGTAAACATAGTTGAATAATTAGTCAATTTATAAAGTTGTGCCGTTTTATAGAAACTAAAGGAGTCATTCCATGGGACTAAGTGTAGAAATTGGCAAAAAGCTTGATAATAACTGTGTTGAAGTGACAGTGAATTCACCAAAATGTCCGACACGTTTCTTTAAAGTACCGGAAAATAAAGCTGACGAATTCTGCAAACAATACAAGAATAACGACTCTAATTCAGGATTAATTACAGCCGGAGTTATCACCGGTACAGCGATTGCAAGTTGTAGCATTGCAAATATTCTTGCAAAGAATTTAAGCAAAATATACAGAAACGGAATCGGGGTTTTGGTTGGTATAGCAAGTGTTCTTGCAGCAACAGTCGCAACAGCTCCGCTTGCGGTCAAAAGAGAAGAGCAAGTTCTCAAACAATTTAACGCAACCGAAATAAAACACAACAGGAAAGAATTTCCTATATAGCCGAAGCTCCGGAAACAATCTCAACCAATTCCTGAGTAATCGCAGCTTGTCGAGCCTTGTTATAGTCGATAGTAAGCGTAGTAATCATCTCTTCAGCATTATTAGAAGCTGCTGACATCGCAGTCATTCTTGAAGCAAGTTCACTGGCATTTGCTTCTAACAACGCCTGATAAATTGAATTTGTAATATACATCGGTACAAGTTGTTGCAAAACGGCTTTTGCAGACGGTTCGAATTCCATTACAGGGTCCAATTCATGCGCATCAGCTTTCTCAACTTTCACAGGTAAAATTTCCCAATCGACAATATTATATGACATCATATTGTTGAAATGAGTTGTTATAATATCAATCTTGTCAATTTTTCCGGAAACAAAATCATCAGCAATATCTTCAGCAACAAGACTTGCCCCTGTTGCAGTCGGAGAGTTTGCGATTCCCATATAACCGTCACGCAACTCAAAGTTGCCTGCTTTATGTTTAAATGTAGAAATTGCCTTTTGCCCGACAGGATAAACAACCGTACCTATACCTTTTTCTGAATTTTCTTTTATACGTTTTAATGCTGTTTTAATAATATTTGCATTATAAGCACCTGCCAAACCTTTGTTAGAAGTAATAACAAGCAAACCTTCCACACGAACATCTCTTCTTTTCAAGAGTTCCGGATAATTATCCAACGCTCTCTCAACTTTCAACCCCGCAACTGAAAACTCATCCACAGTTGCCGCAAGTTTTCTGAAAAGTTGCAAAAGTTCATCAGAAAACGGTCTTGCTGCTTTTACGGTATTTTCAGCTTTTTTGACCTTAGCAGCCGCTACCATTTTCATAGCTTTTGTTATTTTTTTTGTGTTCTGAACACTGGATATTCTGCTTTTAATATCTTTTAAGTTTGGCATTTTATATTCCTAAATACATTACTCAGAAGTCGCAATATTACGACTTCTGAGTTTCTCAATCTATAATGTTTTCAAATAAGCATCAAGCTTAGCTTTCAAAGCGTTCTTATCTTCATCAGATAACTTGTCGCCTTCATTCAATCTTGTATTCAATTCAGGCATATTTGCTTCAAAATATTCAAACCAACCGCTCTTGAATTCGTTGATTTTTTTGTTATCAACTTCATCAAGGTAACCTTCGTTTGCTGCAAACAAAATTGTAACTTGTTGAGCAACTGTCAAAGGTTTGTACTGAGGCTGTTTCAAAACTTCTGTCAATTTTTGACCTCTCAGCAATTGTTTCTTAGTTGCTGCGTCCAAATCAGATGCGAACTGCGCAAAAGCTTCCAATTCTCTGAATTGAGCCAAGTCAAGACGAAGTTTACCAGCAACTTGCTTAATACCTTTAGTTTGAGCCGCACCACCAACACGTGATACAGAAATACCGGCATTGATAGCAGGTCTTACACCTGAGTTAAACAATGATGTTTCCAAGAAAATCTGACCATCAGTAATTGAAATTACGTTAGTCGGAATATACGCAGAAACGTCACCGGCTTGAGTTTCAATAATCGGCAATGCTGTAATGCTTCCTCCGCCCAACTCATCAGAAAGTTTAACTGCTCTTTCCAAAAGTCTTGAGTGAAGATAGAATACGTCACCAGGATATGCTTCACGTCCCGGCGGTCTTTTAAGAAGCAAACTCATCGCACGATAAGCCTGAGCGTGTTTCGTCAAATCATCATATACAATAAGAACGTGTTTTCCTTGTTCCATAAATTCTTCTGCCATTGCAACACCGGCAAACGGTGCAATATATTGCAACGGAGCAGGTTCGTTTGCAGTTGCGGAAACAATAATTGAATAATCCATTGCTCCATGTTTTTCAAGAGTTTTTGCCAACTGTGCAACAGTTGAAGCTTTTTGACCAACTGCAACATATATACAAATAACGTCTCCACCTTTTTGGTTCAAAATTGTATCGATAGCAATTGCAGTTTTACCGGTTTGTCTGTCACCGATAATCAATTCTCTCTGACCTCTTCCAATCGGTGTTAATGCATCGATTGCAGTCAAACCTGTTTGCAAAGGTTGATGTACTGATTTTCTTGCAACAATACCAGGAGCAACACGCTCAATCGGTCTTGTTTTATCAGTAACAATTTCACCCTTACCGTCAATAGGACGACCGGTTGGGTTAACAATTCTGCCGATAAGTGCATCGCCAACAGGAACTGATGCGATTCTTCCGGTAGTTTTTACCGTCATACCTTCTTTAATATGTGTATACTCACCAAGAATTACAACACCAACGTTATCTTCTTCAAGGTTAAGAGTAATACCCAGAGTGCCTTTACCGTCTTCAAACTCTACAAGCTCGTTTGACATAACGTTTCTGAGTCCATAGATACGAGCAATACCGTCACCTACTTCCAATACGCTTCCGACATTTGATACTTCAGCTTTTGATTCGTAGTTTCTGATATTCTCTTTTAATATAGAACTGATTTCATCAGGATTAATTACTGCCATTTTTACCCCTTTATAATGTTACTACTTAAGCTTTCTAATTTGTGTTTAATACTGTTATCAACAATTGTTTCATCAATATTCAACACAAGACCGGCGATAATATCGCTATCTACATCCCAGTCAACCACAACCTCTTTTTTCAATTTTTCAGATAGTTTGCTGCGAATATCATTCTTTCTTGTATCTGACAAATCGATGGCTGAAGTTACACCGACATGTGTAATATTTTTAATCTTTTCAAGTTCTTTTTTAAATTCTTCCGCAATTGAAGAGATAATATTAACACGTTTTCTCAAATTCAGAACAAAAAGAAAATTGTATACAATCGGCATAATCTTACTTTGGAACAATTTGCACAAAACAATTTGTTTCTCTTCAACAGAAACTGCAGGATTGTTTATAACTTCGGATAATTCTTCGGAAGAGGCGATAACATCAGCGATTTCCTGCAAATCATCCAAAATATCTTCTTTTGAAATATGTTCATCTTCTTGAGCTAGCTCCATCAAAGCTTTTGCCCATCTTTTTGCAACGAGTTCATTATTTCTGTCGCTCATAATTGAACCCCTTCTATTGCTTCAATACTTTCATCAATAAGTCTGTCATGTAACTCCTGATTATTGTTTAGTTCATCCAGAATATGCGCTTTTGCAACTTCAACAGAAGCCTTTGCAGCTCGTTGCATTAAATCATTCTTTAACAATAAAGTTTTGTTTTCGATTGATTTTTCTGTGTTGTCACGAATCACATCACAAGCTTTTTGAGCATCTAGAAGGATTTTTGCACCAACCAACTGAGCATTATCTTCTGATTTTTTCAAAATCTCATCAATTTCGTCCCCAATATGAGAAAGACTCTCTTCTATACCGTTCAAACGTGATTCAGACTCTTCTTTGGCGGTTTCTGATTCTTCTATAGTTTCTTTTACAGAGTCCTTTGCCTGCTCCAGTTTTGAAGTTACATTTAATTTATAAAACAGAAAAATAATTATGCCTGCAAAGATAATAAAGTTAAACAGGTTGGTCTTGAAGAAATACAGCCCGTTTGTATATGCAATAAAATTACCTATTGCTTGAAAAAAACTAGCTAACATTCTGAACTATTCCCTCCATAAGACCCTGTCCACAACGTCATTGTCAAACCCGTTAATTTCGCTTCTGTAGCCTAAAACTTTTTCAGTTATATCGTTTGCTAATTCCGTCATACGGTTTTTCAACCCTTGCTTTGCTTCGTTTGATAAATTTTCGAGAGCCGCACGTGAACGCTCAAGCTCTTCATGTGCAACGCTCTGTGCATCATTCACCAAATCTGCTCTTTTTGATTTAAAATCATTCAGAGCATCAACATATTTACCTCTTGCATCATTCTTAGCTTCATCAAGCTTTGCTTCTTTTTGATTTGCAAGCTCTTCAGACTTAGTATCATTATCGGAAGCAGTCTGATAATTCCCGTCAATAACACGTTTACGCTCTTCCATTATATTAAGGACAGGCGCATACAAAATCTTGTTCATCAAACAGACAAACACTATAAATGTTACTATTGTAGCTAAAAATGTACCATTAAATTCCATTTTATATTATTTACCTCTAGCCCATCATGCCGGATAATTTCATACCAATAACCAATGCGTAAATAGCACAAGCTTCTGCAAGAGCAGCACCAACCAAGAAGAAACCAACAGCTTTACCAGCGATTTCAGGTTGTCTTGAAATTGCATCCATCAAACCTTTTGTTGCAACACCAATACCAAGACCGGCACCAATTGCACCAAAACCCATTGCAATACCTGCACCCAATTGTGCTAAATCAGAAATTGTTTTTACTTCTTCCATCTGTTATCTCCTTTTTTCTTATACTCTTTGATTGGTGCACATTTTTGATTTTTCAACCTTTCAATTCAACTTGTTCGTGCACCTGTTAAACTCGTTATCGGTTGGTTCAAATTTATAATCAATGCTCTTCATTCACTGCAGTTGCTATATAGACCGTAGTCAACATAGTGAATACCAGTGCCTGCACACAAGCTACAAGAATTTCAAAAAACATAATCGGCAAAGGAAGTCCGAATGCAACCAAACTCAACAGAGCAGAAATAAGAATTTCTCCTGCCAATATGTTTCCAAAAAGTCGTAATGCCAATGTCAAAGGTCTTGTAAACAATTCAAGTATCTCAACCAACATTGAGATTATGCCTACGAACGAGAATTCGTGCAAAAGGAACTTGCCTTTTTTCTTAATCAAACCGGCAACTACATAGTAAACCAATACAATAATTGCAAGACCTGCCGTAAGATTTATGTCGTTCGTCGGAGATGCCATTTCACCACTCTTTAAATGAATAACCTTCAATGGCAATTGTCCCATAAGGTTTGCCGTGACAATGAATAAAAACAAAGATGCTATTAATGGGAAGTGCTTTCTTCCGCCTTGCGGAATCATACCTGCAATCAATCCGTCAAAATAGCCAAGTATTTTTTCAAAAACCAACTGAAGTCTTGACGGGAAAATTGAAAGCTTTCTTGTTGCAATAAACGAAACTATAAGCAAAAATGCCATAGCTGCCCACATTGTAACTAAGGTATCCATGTTGAAAGCCACAGAATGCCCCATAATAACCTTATCAACTATCCAATGTCCTTCGCTCATTGAACATCCTCTCTTCTTGTCGGGTAAAAATTTCCCCAACCAATCCTAACATAAAATTCCAACTTTCGCAACGAGAAAATAAATTTGTGATAAAATAGTCTATATGAATGACTAAAGAAAGGAATTATTATGCTGAGAGCCGGAATAGTAGGACTTCCTAACGTAGGAAAATCAACATTATTTAATGCATTAACTGCTACAAAGAACGCACAGAGTGCCAATTACCCGTTTTGTACAATTGAACCAAATGTCGGAGTCGTAACAGTTCCGGATGAAAGGTTGCAAGTTCTTGCAGATTTGTGCAAGTCTAAAGAAATAATTCCTACTGTTATAGAATTTGTGGATATTGCCGGCCTTGTAAAAGGCGCAAGCAACGGCGAAGGTCTTGGAAACCAATTCTTGCACAACATCAGAGAAGTTGATGCAATCATTCAAGTTGTAAGATGTTTTGACGATGAAAACACTATCCACGTGGCCGGTAAAGTAGACCCGATAAGCGACATAGAGGTTATCAATGCCGAACTTGCTCTCGCAGACTTGGCGTCAGTCGAAAGACGTCTTGCTAGAATCTCAAAACAAGCAAAAGGCGGAGATAAAGAAGCCGTTTTAGAAGACAAAGCACTTAAAAAACTAACAGAATTACTTAACGAAGGAACTTTTATTAACTTAAAAGACCACTTTAACGAAGATGAAATTGAAGTGATAAAACCACTTAACTTAATGTCTGTAAAACCGGTTATCTATTGTGCCAATGTATCAGAATTCGATCTCAAATCCGGAAACGATTACACAAAACGAGTTGAAGAATATGCCCAATCACACGGTGCACAAACAGTTATCATCTGCGCCCGTATTGAAGAAGAACTCGTTGAGCTCGGAGACGAAGGAGCAAAAGAATATCTCGCAGAACTCGGTGTTGAAAACAGCGGTATTGATAAAATGATTAAATCAGTTTACAAACTTCTTAACCTGATAACCTTTATTACAGCCGGAGAAAAAGAAACCCGTGCTTGGACTTGTTCCGCAGGAACAAAAGCTCCGCAAGCAGCCGGCGTTATCCATACCGATTTTGAAAAAGGATTTATACGTGCCGAAGTTACATCCTACAAAGATTTCGTAGAATGTGGCTCTTACACAGCTTGCAAAGACAAAGGTGTTACAAGATTAGAAGGCAAAGACTACATCGTAGAAGACGGAGACATCGTTCACTTTAGATTTGCGGTTTAACTTCTTTTGCTGTATTAAGCACCCAACCATCAGAACGAAAATGTGCGTAATTATTTTTGCCCACGTACTTTTCGCCACTTGGTGTGTTCAGCCATTTGTCCAGTATCAACAATGCCTTTCTTAAAATCGCATACCCATATTTTTCCAATAATGAACCGTACTGGGTCGGGGTAAGAATTACCAGATTAATATCCGGTAATTCTATACGTATACTTGAGTCTTGCCTTGGGCGACCGCCCTTTTGACCATTATTCCTTGAACTTATCCTTCTATCTTTCATACGAATCAACCTCCGGAGCACCAAACCTTCTCACCAATTCAATCACAGCATCCTTCATTCGACATTTGAACCCGCTCCCCATTTTCCCTCTAAAATATATTTTATTAAGGTTACACACCGAACAGGTACACCCGAGCATATAACAATCCACCGCTGTTGGTGTCCAATTTTTAACCACTGTTTCACTACATGATACATTATATTTGTACCCCATTTATCAAATCTCTTCCTTCCAAATTCAACATTTTCAAGTTATTATCATGATAGTCGGTAATTGACAGACGCATTATTATATGTTTTAATATCAGACAATATCTTACATCTTGTATTATATTGTAAGATTATATCATACAAATGTCAAGTGTTATTTTAAAAAATATGGTGAAACATGAAACTTGAAGAACTAATAGCAATAATTTCCAAAAAAACAGGGTATTTTATAAATCAATCTACACTAGCAGAAAGCTTAGGTATCACAAGACAAACCGTTAGCAACAGGATTAAAAACGAAAGTCAAGTTACCGTCAGCGAGCTGAAAAAAATCGAAGATTTTTTTCATATTACGCTATTTAATGAAACCGACAATTTTGATGAAAACGTAATCCACATTGATTACTATACGGATGTATTCGCCAGCTGCGGAAACGGAAGCATCGTATTCTCAGAAGAAAAAATCAAGTTGCCAATTTCCACCCTGCTCATAAACGGGTTCTCCAAACAAAAAACCTATTCAATAATCAATGCCTCCGGAAACAGCATGGCGCCTACTATTGACAGCGGAGACAAATTAATCGTTGAGCATTGGTGCGGAGAACAGATACAAGATAACAAAATATACGTCTTTTGTTTCAACAACGAATTTTATGTAAAACGACTATCAAAAAATCTTGATGAAATCATCATCAAATCCGATAATCCGGAATACAGAGTGCGTACAATAAACGGAAGCACTTCCCAAGAACTGAAAGTTATCGGGAAAATCGTCGGCGCCGTAAAAACCCTCAGCTAGAGGGGGGGCGTAAATATTCGGGCTGGTTGGTCAAGATTACTAGCTTGGCGTATTTGAGTGAGCAAGTGATTAAGAAATTTACCCCTGTCATTCTGAACTCGTTTCAGAATCTTACCAGCCTTTAGTCACACGACATACCGGTAAGGTCCTGAAATAAATTCAGGACGACAGTATTTCTGATGTGTCCCCCTTGGAGAGACGTAGGATGTGGTAAATCTTTGATTTATCGCATCCTACGACTTACGCACCGGCAACAGTTGAAGAGTTGAAAAGTTTGTATTTCCCCTCATCCTAACCTTGTCTTGGATTATTCGGGTTCTCGCCAAAGTAACGTTTGGCTCGACCTTACGGGCTAGGCTTTGCCGTCGCCCTACCGAAAATCCGCTCTCCCGACGGGAGAAGGAATAACGAGCCATTCAACTTTTCAACTGTTCAACATTTCAACCGTTCAACTCTTCAACTTAAAACCGCCAAACCTGTAGTCTCAACCAATTAACCCAATATATTTACCCCCATTTACCCCCATTTACCCCTACACCCCTTTGACTTTATTATATATTTGGAGTTAAATGTAGGTCATGAAGATAATTATTTTCGGTGCAAATGAAATTGGGTCTATGATAGCTTCTCAATTTTATACAGCCAACGACATCACCGTTATTGATGACGAAAAAAACAAAGCTGACATATTCAACAAACTTGACATAAGTTTTGTTGACGGAAACGCTTCAAATATAGAAATTTTAAAACAAGCAAACATCAAGAATGCAGATGTATTCATTGCCTGCACGGATTCTGACGAGCTCAACATTGTTGCATGTCTAACAGCTAAAAGACTAAGTGATGTTTGTACAATGTGTTTTGTCCGCAAAGAAGAATACAAATCTTCTCTAAAAATCACAAAAGATGCTGAATACAACGGAGACTTCTACGTAGATTTTGTAATCTGGCCGGAAGAGCTTCTGACTCAAGAAATCTTCAGAATTATCACTGTTGCTAAAGCTCTGGATGTTGAAAACTTTGCTGACGGAAGAGCACGTTTATTGGAATACAAAATTACAGAAAAATCTGTGCTTGTTAACCAAATGGTTAAGAATTGCGGATTCCCGAAAGATACACTAATAGTCGGAATTACTCGTGGAGAGGAATTATTGATTCCAAACGGGGAAACAGTTCTGCATCAGGATGACAAAGCTATTTTCATGGGGCTTTCTCATTCACTCGACATACTTGCCGGAACATTCTTCCACGAAAAAGAGTTTGTAAAAAATGTTGCAATTATAGGCGGTGGAAACGTAGGACTTAAACTCGCAAAATGCTTAGAAGACTTGAAGCTCAAAATTAAAATCATAGAAAAAGACGAACAACGTTGCGAATTTTTAGCCGAACAACTCGGAAGTTCACTTATTATTAATGGTGACGGAACCGATTTGGAGCTGCTAAACGAGGAAGATATCAGCTCTTCCGATGTTGTAGTCAGCGTTACTAACAATGACGAAAAGAACCTTTTATGCTCATTATTAGTAAAACAGTTGGGTGTAAAAAGAGTTATCTCCAGAGTTACAAAGAGTGCAAACGCAGCTTTATTTGAAAGAGTCGGAGTTGATATTGCAATTTCTCCAAAAACAGCATCTTTGAACGAAATTAAGAACAACCTCTGTGGCAACAATGTCGGAATTTTGGCAACTGTAGAACAGGGCAAGGGAGAAGTTATAACAATTCTTTTGCCGGAAGATTATCCTACACACAAGATTATGGAGTTAAAATTCCCTGCAAAAGCTATTGTCGGAGTGGTACAAAGACGTAACAGGATTATCATACCTAACGGAACTACAGAACTTATGGCAGGCGACAATCTTATAATATTTACAACCGGCGAAAATGCTCCGATTATAAGAGAATACTTTAAGGTGGATTAATG
>CAKVMU010000018.1 GCA_934773085.1 uncultured Candidatus Melainabacteria bacterium | reverse complement strand
ACCCTGCTTTAGGTGTTGGTCCTGGTAATACACCTGCTGTTATTGATGAAACAGCTGATGTTAAAATGGCTGTATCTTCAATCTTGATGTCAAAATCTTTCGACAACGGTATGATTTGTGCTTCTGAACAATCAGTTGTTGTTGTAGACAGCATCTACGAAGAAGTTAAAAACGAATTCGTTTACAGAGGAGCTTACCTTGTAAATGAAGAACAAAAACAAAAATTAATCGATCTTCCTCTTATCGATCCAAAAAGAGGAACAGCTCACCCAGACGTTGTTGGTCAAAAGCCACACAGAATCGCTGAGTTAGCAGGTTTTGGTAACGAAGTTCCGGAAGATGCAAAAATCTTGTTGGTTGAAAGACCTGAAGTTAACTGGGAAGACCCATTCTCAAGAGAAAAATTATCTCCGGTTCTTACTCTTTACAGAGCAAGCGATTTTGAAGATGCTGCTGAAAAAGCATTCCACTTGGTAAGCAAGGGTGGTGCTGGTCACACATCTGTTCTTTACACAGATGAACGTAAAAAAGACAGAATTGACATGTTCGCAGAAAAAATGCCTACTTGCAGAGTTCTTATCAACTCTCCATCATCACAAGGTGGTATTGGTGACTTGTTCAACTTCAGACTTGAACCGTCATTAACATTAGGCTGCGGTTCTTGGGGCGGCAACGCTGTTTCAGGTAACGTAGGCGTTGAAAACTTATTGAACTACAAAACCGTTGCTGAAAGGAGAGAAAATATGTTATGGTTCAAAGTTCCTTCTAAAGTTTACTTCAAGAGAGGCGCTACTGACTTAGCTCTTCGTGAACTTGAGGGCAAGAAACGTGCATTTATCGTAACCGATAGATTCTTATTCAACTCCGGTGCTGTAAATGCTATCACAAACGTTCTTGATGATATTGGTATTGAACACGAAGTATTCTTCGATGTTAAACCGGATCCTACTTTGTCTACAATCGATCAAGCTATGGCTATCATGAAGCCGTTTGAACCTGATGTAATCATTTCATTAGGTGGCGGATCTCCAATGGACGCAGCTAAGATTATGTGGTTATTGTACGAACAACCTGATACAAACTTTGAAGATATCGCAATGAGATTTATGGATATCAGAAAGAGAATCTGCAGAATTCCTGAATTGGGCAAAAAAGCTACTATGGTTGCTATCCCTACTACTTCAGGTACAGGTTCAGAAGTTACTCCGTTTGCAATCATTACTGATGACGAAACTCACGTAAAATATGCAATCGCTGATTACGCTTTAACACCAAATATGGCAATTGTTGACCCTAACTTCGTTGACGGTATGCCTAAAGGTTTGACAGCAGCATCAGGTATCGACGCTCTTGTTCACGCATTTGAAGCTTATGTATCTTGTATGGCTACAAACTTTACTAACTCAAATGCTTTAGAAGCAAGCAAGTTGGTATTCAGATACTTAGAACGTTCATACAAAGAAGGTGCTAACGATCCTATCGCAAGAGAAAAAATGCACTACGCAGCAACAATCGCAGGTATGGCATTTGCTAACTCATTCTTAGGATTGTGCCACTCAATGGCTCACAAACTTGGTGCTATGTACCATGTTCCACACGGTGTAGCTAACGCATTGTTATTCAGACAAATCATCAAATACAATGCTTCTGATGCTCCGCACAAACAAGCAATCTTCCCTCAATACAAATTCCCTAATGCAAAAGCTAAATATGGTCAAATTGCTGATGAATTAGGATTGGGTGGAAGCAACGATGACGAAAAAGTTCAATTGTTAATCAAGGCAGTTGATGAATTGATGGATAAGATTGAACTTCCAAAATCTATTAAAGACTTTGGTGTTGATGAAAAAACATTTATGGACAACTTGGATGAACTTGTTGAATTGGCATTCGATGACCAATGTACAGGTGCTAACCCAGCTTATCCATTGATGTCAGATATCAAACAAATCTACATCGACGGTTACTATGGTAATGTATAGTAATTAAAAAAATAAAAAATAAAGGCGGAATGCTTTGCATTCCGCCTTTATTTTTGCTATCATTTAAGGCATAGTGACTTTTTACAGGAGAGGATAAATGGAAATTAGACAAGAATTTATTGAACAAGCTATGCGTTTAACTCGTAACGCAGATTTTTTACCGGATGGAGCTCAAGGTTTGGCGGCAAAGCTCCAACACGCTCACGATACAAACACACCTTTAAGAGTTAAGCTCGGAATGGATCCGACTCGTCCGGATTTACATTTGGGACACACTGTTGTTATGAGAAAACTAAGAGAGTTTCAGGAACTTGGGCATAAAATTGTTCTAATCGTAGGCGGTGCAACAGCTATGGTTGGCGACCCGTCCGGAAAATCCGATACCAGACCGGCTTTAACAAAAGAACAAGTAGAAGAAAACGCAAAATCATACTTTGACCAAATGTCAAAAGTTTTGGATGTTTCTAACGCAGAAGTTACAAATAATGCTGATTGGCTTCACCCAATGAGTTTCACAGATTTGTTAAAGTTAGCCTCTAAAGTTACTGTAGCGCAAATGATGACCAGAGATGATTTTGCAAAACGTTATGCAGATGGAAGACCGATTGCTATTCACGAATTTTTCTACCCGTTAATGCAAGCTTACGACTCAGTTGCCATAGATTCTGACATTGAATTAGGCGGCACGGACCAAAGATTCAACACTCTTCTTGGACGTGATATTCAAGCTGCATACGGTAAGAAATATCCTCAACACGTCATGTTATTACCTCTTTTGGAAGGTACTGACGGGGTTGTAAAAATGTCAAAAACTTATCCGGAACACTGTATTTCACTTACTGACAGTGCAAAAGATATGTTTGGAAAACTTATGAGCATTCCGGATACTCTAATCACTCGTTACTATTCTCTTTTAACCGATGTACCTCAGGCTGAGTTGGTAAAAATGGACAAAGAGATTGAGACCGCCTCAATTAACCCACGTGACATAAAGATGAAGCTTGCACATATGATTACGGAAGAATACCACGGTAAAGAAGGTGCTGACAAAGCTCAGGAAGAATTTATCAACGTTGTATCCAACAAGGGAATTCCGGAAGATATTGAAAGTGTTACAATTAATGCCGACAAAAATATCTTGGATTTACTTGTTGAGCTTTCTTTTGTTCAAAGCAAAGGTGAAGCAAAACGTCTTATCCAAGGCGGCGGTGTAAAAATTGACGGCGAGAAAATTTCTGATATGACTTTTGTAGTAAAACCTGCAATGAATGTTGTTTTACAAGCAGGAAAGAGAAAATTCGCAAAATTGGTATAAAGAGGATTGTAAATGATTTATAACAACATCTTAGAAACCATCGGAAATACTCCTGTAGTCAAATACACAGATAAAATCTACCTCAAGCTTGAATTCTTCAACCCTTCAAGCTCAGTTAAAGACAGAGCAGCTTATTCTATGATAAAAAATGCTCTGGACAGAGGTGATATAAACAAAGACAGCGTTCTTATTGAACCTACCAGCGGGAATACAGGAATAGGGCTCGCTATGGTGTGTGCTGTTCTTGGACTAAAGTTAATCATCTGCATGCCGGAAAGCATGTCTATCGAGAGACGCAAAAACATTGCCGCATACGGTGCAGAACTTGTTTTGACTCCTGCAAAAGACGGGATGAAGGGTGCTGTAGATAAGGCTATAGAATTAAAAGAGAGTTATGAAAACGCTTGGATTCCTATGCAATTTGCGAATCCGGATAACCCGAAAGCGCACAAACAGACTGCTAAAGAGATATTAGATGACACCAATGCCGATGTTGTAATAGCCGGAATCGGAACCGGCGGAACTGCATTCGGCTTGAGAGAATATCTGCCTAAAGAAATTCTTGTTTATGGGGTAGAACCTGCTGAAAGTCCTTTGTTTACTCAGGGAAAAGCGGGTCCGCATAAGATACAAGGAATTGGTGCAAACTTTATTCCGGATATCTGCAAAGACAAAAATATTGACGGATATTTAACTGTAGAAGGTGAAAAGGCTATCGCAAAAGCGAAAGAATTGGCACAAAAACACGGGATTTTCTGTGGAATTTCAGCCGGTGCGAACGTCGTTGCTGCAGAAGAACTTTCTGCTAAAAATCCAGAAAAAGTTATAGTAGCAATCATTCCGGATAGCGGAGAACGCTACCTATCAGTGTGGTAAAAATGTTTATACGAGCAATAAAAAAAATAAAAGAAGATATTCAAGTAATATATGACAAAGACCCTGCTGCAAACAGTTTAGCAGAGATTATATTTTGTTACCCCGGGCTGCAAGCTCTGATATCTCACAGAATCGTTCATAAACTGGCTTATTGGAAGGTTCCATTCATACCCAGATTGATTTCATATTGGACAAGAATTTTTACCGGAATAGAAATTCATCCGAAAGCAAGAATCGGAAACAGGTTCTTTATTGACCACGGAGAAGGTGTTGTTATTGGTGAGACAACAGTCATTGGAGATGATGTACTCATCTACCAACAAGTCACTTTAGGCGGAACCGGTAAAGACCACGGGAAAAGACATCCTACCATAGGCAATAACGTTATCATAGGTGCAGGAGCGAAGGTTCTCGGCAACATTACACTCGGAGATAATGTCAGAGTTGGAGCCGGCTCTGTTGTAGTAGAGGATGTTCCGAAAAACTGTACCGTTGTAGGTGTACCCGGAAGAATTGTTCATCAGCATTTTATAAACCCTGATGGCATACTTATGCATAATAGAATTCCGGATCCTGTCAAATGTGAACTCAACAGACTCAAGTACGAAGTACAAGAACTTAAAGAAAATTTTGAAAAAATAGAAAATTCCTAAAAATTTCCTTTTACATGAACCCTCATTTATACTATAATTAACATAGATTATGAGGTAATTAAATTGGGAAAATATCATTTTATCGCAATAGGCGGAATAGGAATGAGCGGGCTGGCTAAATACCTTCTTGAAGAAGGCAATACTGTTTCCGGCTCAGATATACAGGACAGCAAGTATATTGATGCACTAAGAGAACTCGGAGCAAAGGTTTACATCGGACACTGTGAAGACAATGTTCCGAAAGATGCGACTGTTATTGTAAGTACAGCAATCAGAGAAAACAATCCGGAATTGGTCGAGGCTAAAAAACTTGGATTAAAAATTTATCACCGTTCAGATTTGTTGGAAGAGATTGCAAAATCAGCACAAGATAACGGCAAAATATTTATCGGTTTCTCTGGAACTCACGGAAAAACTACAACAAGCGGATTGGCATCTTTTGTGCTTGAAAACGCAGGATTAAAGCCATCATTTGTAGTCGGGGGCATAGTTCCGGAAATTCATACCAACGCTCAACACAGAATGGGACGATATTTTGTTGCAGAACTCGATGAAAGTGACGGAACAATAGTTAAGTATAATCCGGATATATTGGTGATTAACAACCTTGAAGAAGACCACGTTGATTTCTACAAAAACGGTTTATCCGACTTGGTTAAAACATTCAACAAAGCAATCAGTCATTCTAAAAAAGTTATCATAAACAAGGATAACGCAGGTACAGCGCTTCTTAGCGGTAATTTCATTACTTTTGGTTTAAAAAATGCGGATTACACTGCTCAAAATATATGCTATTCAAAAGAAGGAACGTCTTTTGATATTTATCATAACGGGGAACTTCTTACTGATATGTTTATTACCTTGTGCGGCGTTCATAACGTTTACAACACACTTGCAGTTGCCGCAGCACTTAATGAAGCCGGTGGAGTGAACATTGACTGTATAAAAGAACTTTTTGCAAAATTCGAAGGTATGGGAAGAAGATTCCAAAAAGTTTGCGAAATAAACGGAGTCTCTGTTTATGATGATTACGCACACCACCCGACAGAAATCAAATCCACATTGGAAGCTGCAGCCACAAGATTCGGAAAAGACAATATTGTTGCAGTATTCCAACCTCACAGATACACTCGTCTACAAGGTTTGTGGAATGACTTTAAAGATGCCTTTGATAATGCAGGCAGAGTTGTCGTAACTGATGTTTACGCAGCATCAGAAGATCCGATAGAGGGTGTGAGCGGACACAAATTTTCAGCAGAACTTGATGGTTCTGAATACATTGGTGGCTCTATCGAAGACGTTTCCAAAAAGCTTATTCCAACGTTAAAAAAAGGAAATATTGTGATAGGATTGGGAGCCGGAACAATTACATCTTTAGGCAAACACTTAAAAAATCAAGCGGAGAAATATTTTGCAAGCAGAAGTTAGAGAAAATTTTGAAATAAAAAATCTCACCACTTTCAAAATTGGCGGGAAGGTGAAAAATCTTTATTTACCGAAAAATCAGCAAGAATTCGTTGAATTACTTAACAAACTTGATGATTACATTGTCTTGGGCAATTGCTCCAATGTTTTAGTTTCATCCAACGGCTACAACGGGAATATAATCCTTACAACAGCTATGGATTTCTACGACATAAGAGGAACCCACGTTATTGCCTCTGCCGGAGTAAAAGGACCTTTATTATCACAAAAGGCAAGCGAAAGCGGATTGAGCGGATTTGAGTTTATGATTGGATTTCCTGGTTCCATCGGTGGCGAAATATTCATGAATGCAGGTTGTCACGGACAAAACATTTCTGATACTCTTGTTAAATGCTGTCTTTTCGACAGAGAAAAGAAAGAAGTCGTTTACAAAGAAAAAGCGGAAATGGAGTTTGGATACAGGACTTCTATACTTAAAGACGGAAGATTTATATTGCTTGGAGCAGAATTTGAGCTGTCAAAGAAGCCTAAAGAAGAAATAAAAGCTCTTATGGAACGCAATTTGGCTTTTAGAAGAGAAATTCAACCAAATCTTGCGAATCCAAATGCCGGAAGCGTATTCAAGAATCCGACAAACGATTCTGCCGGCAGACTGCTTGACAAAGCCGGTGTAAAAAGCTTTGAAACAGACAGAGTAAAGGTTTGGGACAGACACGCAAACTTTATCGTAAATAAAGGTTCCGCAACATCCGAAGATGTGCTTGAACTTATGGTAAAAATGTTTATGGCGGTTAAAGAAATTTATACAATAGAATTAAAACCCGAAATAATTTTCATCGGGGATAAAACGAAAAAAGAGGAAGAATTATGCGATATACTGTACAAAAAAACGACAAAATAGCTGTATTATGTGGCGGAATGTCTTCTGAGCGTGAAGTTTCTATGCGTTCAGGCAAAAATTGTTATGAAGCTTTAAAAAGACTTGGGTTCAACAATGCTGAATTATTAGTCGTTGACAAGGATATTGCCCAAAACTTGAAAAACGGGAATTATGACTGTGCATTCAACGCTTTACACGGCAAATATGGTGAAGACGGTTGCGTACAAGGTGTGCTCGAAATTCTTAGAATCCCTTATGCCGGCTGCGGTGTAATGGCAAGTTCTATTTGCATGAACAAAGAATACACTAAAAGAATACTTTCTACTGTAAAAGATTTTCCTTTGATAAAATCAGTCTTCGTAAGAAAAGGCGAAAATGTTCTTGATGCTGTAAAAGGGTTAAAATACCCACTAATCACAAAACCTGTTTCTGAAGGTTCAAGCTTTGGTATGACAAAAGTTAACACAGAAGCTGAATTACAGAAAGCGTATGATGAAGCATTGAAATTCAATGATGATGTTTTAATTGAAGAATTTATTGATGGATTTTTTGTAACAGTCGGTGTTTTGGAAAAAGAAGGCAAAGCTTTTGCTACTGAAATTCTTGAAATCAGACCAAAAACTGAATGGTACGACTTTGAAGCTAAGTATACAAAGGGAATGTCAGAATTCATAGTTCCGGCAACAGGACTTTCAAAAGAAGCAACAGCTCTTGTGAAAGAACTTGCTGTGAAAGCTCATGAAACAGCCGGATGTTCAGGAGTTTCAAGAGTTGATTTTATGATAAAAGAAGACAAACCTTACTTTTTGGAAATAAATACCAGCCCGGGAATGACTGATACAAGCGACCTTCCTGCGCAAGCAGCTGTTTGCGGAATTGATTATGACAATTTAGTATTAATGATACTTAAAAGTGCAGGACTTGATAAATAGATGTCTAACGAAGAATACACAAAAACAAGATATCATCAAAATCGACGTTTAAAACAAGCTAAGATGCAAAGGCAGATTAGAAAATCTCAGCGTCGTTTGAATCGTTTGCGTGTAATGTACAGAATGTTCTTGGTTTTTGGAATGATATTCTTGAGCTTTTTCATTCTCAAAATGCCTCAATGGCGCCTTCATTCCAACGCTTTTGACAACCTAAACAGTCCGGCTCTCGAGATTGTAAATAACAGAATCGTTCCGGATCAAAAGATTTTGTCAGCATTAAGAAGAAACCAAGTTCCTAAGAGACCTATTTTTCTTGTAAAAACTGATAACTTAAAGAAAAGTATAACTCAGCTTGAACCAATTCAAACCGTTTATATAAGACGTTTTTGGATGCCTGCGAGATTACAAATCATTGTTGTGGAAAGAACTCCGGTTGTAACAATATCGCCGGATATCAACGTTCCGCCAATTGCGTTTTTCTCTTCTGATGGAAAGCTTATCGGTCGTGATTATATGCCATTACCGGAAGATTATAAAACGGTTCTTGTTATAACTTACGGAAGCGGTGACGATTACAGGAACTGGGATTCAACAAAAGTTACAAACTTCAAAAAACTCGCATCTATAATCGAGACCGAATCCGGTGAAAAAGTTGAATACATAGACTACAGAAACCCTAAAGATGTATACGCAAAGATTCCGACTGCAAATATTAGGCTCGGAAGCCTTAATTCCGGAACTTTTGACAAAATACAGAGATTACCTTCTCTGCTACCGCAAGTAAAAATGCTTAACAAAAAAGTTAAATATATCGACTTGCGCTGGGATACAAGTTACATAAAACTGGATGAATAATGGTTAAAAGCGCTTACATCCACATTCCTTTTTGCAAATCTAAGTGCAAATATTGTTCTTTTGTATCATTCACAAAACTCGATAATAATTACATCAACCGACTATTGAGTGAAATAGATGAATCCTACCGTGGAGAAGAGCTAAATACCTTGTATTTTGGCGGGGGGACTCCTTCCCTATTAAAAATAGGAGATGTACAAAAACTCATAAAAAAATTCAATTTAACTGATGATACAGAAGTAACGTTTGAAATCAATCCAGATGATGCAAACTTAGACTATTTAAAAGATTTACAAGACATTGGAATCAATAGGCTTAGTTTTGGCGCACAAACTTTTGATGACAAAATACTGAAAGAAATCGGACGCCGACACACATCTGAAGATGTTTTCCTTGCGGTAAAACTTGCCAAAGAAGCCGGATTCGAAAACATCAATCTTGATTTGATTTACGGACTTCCAAACACTGAGAACCTTGATATATTAAAAAATGACCTCAATATAATCACAAAACTTGGTGTTCAACATATTTCAACATACGGGTTAAAAATAGATGAAGGTTCGTTTTTCTACAAACACCCACCTAAAAATGTTCCCGACGACGATACTCAAGCAGATATGTACCTTGAAATAAACAACTTTTTGGAAAAATCCGGTTATAAAAGATACGAAATTAGTAATTTTGCGCTTCCGCAAAAGGAATCAAGACACAATTTAAATTACTGGAACAACTCTGAATACTACGGGTTTGGAGTAGCTGCGCACGGATATGTAAACGGAATAAGATATTCCAATCACAAAACGTTTGAAGAATATTCAAAATGCTTTCGAGAATTCGAACACACAGTAACCGCTTCCGAGAAATTGGAAGAAGAAATTTTCTTGGGATTTCGAAAAGAAAAAGGCATTAATACAAAAAAATTAAAAACTCTTTTTGATATTGATTTTGAAAAAAGATACGAACAAATATTAAGCAAATACGTTCCACAATATATAGTAAAAACACCGGAGGGATTTAAATTTACCCTCGACGGTGTTTTACTCAGTAATATTATACTAGCCGATTTTCTAGTGTAAGAAACGCAGCCAAATATATACGGCACTCAAAACTAAAGATATGGTCATTGCAACAACACCGTATTTCAAGTATTCCATAAATTTAATTCTATGACCTTGAGCTGCAGAAGCTTCTGAAACAATAACGTTTGCAGCAGCACCGATAATAGTCATGTTTCCACCAAGACAAGCACCTAATGATAAACACCACCAGAGCGGTAATGCAAAAGCTTGACCTTTTGTAGCAGCAATTTCTGCAATCATCGGAGTCATTGTTGCTGTATAAGGAATGTTGTCAATTATACCGGACAAGATTCCTGAACCCCACAAAATAACCATTGAAGCTATCGCTTGTGAGCCGTGAGTAATATCAAGCAACCATTTTGCCATCAATTCGATGCCACCGGCTTTTTCAAAACCACCGATAATGATAAACAAACCAATAAAGAAGAAGATTGTACTCCATTCTACATCAGTTAATATATCAGCAGGTTTTTCAAATAAAAGTAAAATACTTGCACCTGTCATAGCGCAAACACTTGTTTGTATTCCTGTGATATCGTGTGTTACGAAACCAAGAATAACAAGAGTTAATACCAATAATGAACGAATCATTAAATTTTTATCAGTAATTGTTTTTGAATTATCCATATTTGCAACTTTTGCCATTGCTTCCGGAGTTGCATGCAAATGTTTTCTGAACCAAAATGCCATTACAGCAATTACAACAACCAATATAAATGCAACAATACCTGTCAATTCTTGAATAAAGTCCATGAATGAAAGACCTGCTGCACTACCGATAATGATGTTCGGTGGGTCACCGATTAATGTTGAAGTACCACCAATATTTGATGCAAGAATTTCTGTAATCAAAAACGGAACAGGATTGATATCCAATTCCTTAGCGATAACAAAAGTTACAGGCATAATCAAAATAACGGTTGTAACATTATCCAAAAATGCTGATGCAACAGCAGTAAATAATGCTAAGCAACAAAGGATAGTTTTTGGATGTCCTTTTGTCTTTTTTAACATTTCGTTTGCAACCCAGTTGAACATACCACTACGAGTTGCAATACTTACAATAATCATCATTGAAACTAGCAAAAAGATTACATTAAAATCTACATAATTAATGAAATAAAACGGATTTAATGCACCATCAACTTTTGCATTCTGTCCCAACAACCCGAGTAAAAGAGTCAAAGATGCACCTACCAGCGCAATCGTAACTTTCGGGATTTTTTCGGTAGCGATGAACACGTACGCTACGATAAGAATAGCCGCTGACACAGCAATTGCATTTGCTTGTATCAAGCTCATCAAACTTTCCATAATTCCTCCTTATTTAAAAAAGTTTACTCCTAAATAATAACACAAACAGCTTAGCCAATAGAAAAATTGCATTACAAAAATGTTTTTTATTTTTCAATGTGGAACAAAATGCTTATTTGTGGTAAAATTTTTAACATAGACGTCTGGAGTGGATAGTTGCTAAGTCTGTTTAATATATATAAAAAGTTAATAATATGTATTCTTGGGTTGGGATTCTGCCTTTCTATCAATTCGGTAATAGCAGCAGAAGATTCGACCATGACTGAACAGGAAGTCATGGAATCTGATATTGAAGCAGAACACTCTTTTGACAGTAACACAGCCTACATCAGCGATATTGAGATTCTTGGTGCGAACATCATCAAGCCGGAATTCATTCTTAAAAAAATGTCGTTGCAAAGGGGTGATTTGTACGACAAAGATGCCATGCAACAAGACTTAAAGACAATCTACAAGCTGGGTTATTTTACGGAAAGAATGAAAGCTATCCCTGTAAAAAATTCAAACGGCACAATTTCCTTAAAGATAATTCTTGAAGAAAATATCCCTGTAACCGACTTCACTATTGAAGGGAACTCGGTTGTTGCTTCTGACGAAATTATGCAATATTTACTTCCACTAAAAGGGAAGCCACAAAATATAACAGACATCAACTCCGCAATGGAAAAAATCAACCAATGCTACTATTCTAAAGGTTACATTCTGTCAAAAATTGACTCTATTTATGACGATCCGGACGGAACCCTAAACCTTAGTATTAGTGAAGGTAAAATTAATAAAATAATGATTACGGGAAACGAAAAGACTAAAGAATACGTAATCGAAAGAAATATTATGACAGAACCGGGAACTGTTTATAATGAAAACATTATAAAACAAGACTTGGTCAGACTGTACTCTACGCAGGCGTTCAAAGACGTTAACAGAACTATCGAAGTTTCAGAAGATGATCCGGATAAATTTGATGTAACAATTGAACTAAAAGAACAAAGAACCGCATCAGTTTCTATAGGTGGAGGTTTGGATTCCGCAACAGGTGCATTCGGCTCTGTAGGTATTTCAGACAACAACTTCCGAGGTATGAACCAAAGAGTATCTCTTACCGGCATGGTTGGTTCCGGTATTTTGATGAGCGATGCTTCTATCAAGAATCACATAAATTACCATGCTGAACTGAGTTTCTTTGAACCTCAGTTTCTAAATGCAGATAATTCTTTGATGACAAAAATCTACTACAGAGATTTAGGCAGCTATCAAATTCCGCTTGCTCTCGAAAGAAGAATTGGTATTGAAAGCACCATTGCTCACAAACTTAGTTTCAATCCTCGCATGGCAACAACATTCACTGCAGGTGTGGAACATATTCACTTGTCAGAAGGTGATTCCAATAGCATACGAAATCTGTACAATAAATACGGACTCGACCTCGCTCAGCGTGACAAACAATTGGAAGGCGGACTATTCCTAAGATTAGCCCCTGGGATTTCTTATGATTCAAGAGATTCTGTTATAAATCCAAGAAACGGTTCTTTAGTATCAGCACGTTACGAAGAAGCGTTTGGGCTTGACGGTTTCAGCAAAACAAACGGAAGATTGTTAGGTATGGCAAAGAAATTTATACCTATTGCTAAGAAATCCTCTTTGACATTCACCGGTCGTGGCGGTATGAAAGTGCACGGTTCAGATATGCCTGAAATTATGGCATTCCGTCTTGGTGGCCCTTACACAATCAGAGGTTACAAAGTTAACGGTGTAGGTACCGGTACTTCATTCATAATGGGTTCTGCCGAATTAGCAACACCTATCCCGTTTGTAGACAGACTAAAAGTTAACTTCCTGCAAAACTTGAGAATGACATTCTGGGTTGATGCAGGTAAAGTATTCAATCCAACAATATCAAGCACATTGTATGACAGACCGTTGCAGGCAATTACAGCCGGTGTCGGCTTGAAGATAAATATCCCTGGCGTAGGTCCGTTATCTGTAGACTATGGTTTCCCATTAACAAATCCGGGAGCTTACGGCTCTCGTAACGGTTACTTCACATTTGGTGTTGGCGACATGATGTACTAAAATATAATAAAATATAGGAGGTTCTTATGAAGAAATTTAAAGTTGGACTTGTATTACTGGCCCTTGTTGCTATGACCGGAATCGCAAATGCCGGCGGAGTAGGCTATATTGATTATGCAAAAGTAATCGACAATTTTGATTATGCAAAAAAAGCTACTAAAGAAGTTGATGCCAAAGGTTTAGAAATGCAACAATACCTTGTAGACAAAGAAAAAGAATATAAAGCTCTTGATACTCCTTTGAAAAAACAATCTTTCGAAGAAAAAACCGCTCAGGAATTCAAAGTAAAAGAACAAGCTTATGTTGCTCTTAAAACAAAGAGAGAACAAGAAGTTTATACAAAAATTAAAGATGCAGCAAAAGCTGTAATGGTTGAACAAAAACTTGATGCGATTATGGATCAAAGAGGCGTTTTTGTTGGCGGAATAGATATTTCCGACATGGTTATTAACAAATTGAAAGGTGCTAAGTAAATATGAGAATTGTTGACCTTATTGATAAGAAAAAAAGAGGAGGCTGCCATACAAAAGAAGAAATTAATTTTCTTATTAACTCCTTGATGGACGGCACGGCTCAAGACTACCAAATTTCAGCATGGCTTATGGCTGTCTATTTTGAAGGCTTAACCGAAGAAGAAACAGCATTCTTAACAGAAGCTATGATTAATTCCGGTGAAGTTATTGACTTTGGTGAGCTTACGGATTCCATCGTTGACAAACACTCAACCGGAGGAGTCGGAGATAAGGTCACAATCACTCTAATTCCTTTGCTTGCAGCAGCAGGAGTTCCGGTTGCAAAATTATCAGGAAAAGGACTTGGACACACAGGCGGTACAATTGACAAATTGGAATCAATTCCAGGGTTTAACACAAAATTGTCAATCGAAGAATTGATTGCACAAGTTAAGAAAATAAATGTTGCAATTGCTTCTCAAACTCAGAATTTGACTCCGGCAGACGGAAAGCTCTATGCATTGAGAGATGTAACCGCAACTGTTGACAGCATGCCACTTATTGCATCCTCCGTTGTTTCCAAAAAAATTGCATCCGGCGCAAAAAATATCATTCTTGATGTAAAATACGGTTCCGGAGCATTTATGAAGACACCAGAAGATGCTGTTAAATTATCAAGATTGATGGTAAACATAGGCGCTCTTCTTAACAAATCCATTACTGCAGTAATTACG
>CAKVMU010000017.1 GCA_934773085.1 uncultured Candidatus Melainabacteria bacterium | reverse complement strand
GTATAGGGGTAAATATTTATTCAAATTCCGGTAAAATAGAGGTCTTTAACGTAATACCTTCGACTCCAGCTGATTTTGCGGGGTTAAAACAAGGTGATATTCTGGTGGCTGTTGATGGAAAAGAAATCAATGGTATGAATGTATCAGAAGTTGCAGCTTTAGTTCGAGGCCCTGAAAACAGTGTAGTTGAGTTAACTGTGCTTAGAGATAATAAAAAAATTACAAAAAAAATCAAACGAAAAGAAATAAAAATCAAAAACGTAAAAAGTTCTATTATAGATAATCATATCGGTTACATTCAAATCATAAGTTTTATGGGAGGGACAACACCAAATGAATTTGTTGAAGCTCTTGAAAACACAAAAAAAACAGACTCAATAATAATTGATTTACGTGGAAACACAGGCGGATTGCTTGATAATGCCGTTTTTATTGCAAACATGTTTATTCCGGAAGGCGAAATAGTTGAAATAATTTACAGAAACGGTTACAAAAAATCAATCAAGGCTAATTCAGAACAAAAAATATTAAATAAACCGGTTGTTGTTCTTGTAAACGGAGCAAGTGCAAGCGCCAGCGAAATTCTTTCAGGTGCTTTAAAAGACTATCACAAAGCAAAGCTTGTCGGCAAAAAAACTTTTGGAAAAGGATTAGTGCAAAAAGTTGTACCATTGCCAAACAAAACAGGTTTAAACGTTACCATAGCAAGGTATTTAACACCTAATGGAACTGATATAAATAAACTAGGTATTAAACCAGACATAGAAGTCGGTAATGATTATGATTTCTATATAAATAATAAGAAAGATGTTCAGCTAGAAAAAGCTAAAGATATTTTAACAAAGGGAAAATAATGCAAGGAATTAATGAAGAGTTAGAATCACTGGAAGAGAACGGACAATTCAGAAGAATCCCGCCAATTGTATCTAAATCCGATGGGAAGTTGCTCTTGGGTGACAAAGAGTATGTTAATTTTGCTTCAAATGATTATTTAGGGGTTAGTACAAAACAAGAATTAATAAAAGAATTCATTGATTCACACCAACAATTACCGCTATTTTCCTCTGCATCAGCACGTTTGCTAACCGGAACATCAGAAGAATTTGGCAAACTGGAACAAACCGTTGCAAAACTATTCAACAAGGATTCAGCGTTAATATTTAACACCGGTTATCAATGTAACCTTGGGGTTATATCAGCACTTATGAGAAAAGGGGATGTCGTATTTTCCGACAAACTCAATCATGCAAGCATAATTGACGGGATGCGTTTGGCAGAAGGTGATTTTATACGTTACAAACACTTTGATTATGATGGCTTGGAAAAACTTCTGCAATCTAAAAGAAATAATTACAAGAGGGCTTTAATAGTCTCTGAATCAGTTTTTTCTATGGATGGAGATATAGCAAACATTGAGAAGCTAATTGAACTCAAAAATAAGTATAATTGTCTATTAATGATAGACGAAGCACACGCATTTTGCGCTTGCGGAAAAACTTTGGCCGGAGTATCTGGAGGGAATGGTGTTGATATAATTACAGCAACATTTGGAAAAGCTGTGGGCTCATTTGGAGCATTTTGCACTGCAGATAAGGAAATAATTGATTATTTAATCAATAAATCACGCTCGTTTATTTTCTCAACGTCAATCCCACCAATTAATATTGAGTGGACAAATTGGTTACTCAATGAAAAAAGAGATTATATTAAAACCAGAAAGGCTTTATTAGAAGAAATAACAGCAAAAGTTCATAAGCTGTTAAAAGACAAGGGGTATGATACGCCTTCCGAGTCTCAAATTATTCCGATAATTATCGGTGATAATGAAAAAACGCTAAAAGTAGCAGAACAGCTTAAATCAATGGGATTTTATATACCGGCTATTAGACCACCTACGGTACCTGTTGGGACTTCAAGACTCAGAATTTCATTGACTGCGGATTCTAAGATTGAAGATTTTGCCAAGGTTTTAAGCGTTGTGTAAGTCTTTAAAAGACTCTTTTGTCTTAATACGAACTTCCTTATCTATTGCAAATATTTCGTCAATAGAAAGATTATAAGAGGCTGTATGTTTATCTAACATTTTTTCAACCGTGTCAATAATATCAAACAGCTTAATTCTACCTTCTAAAAATGCGAAAACGGCCTCTTCGTTGGCTGCGTTCATACAAACAGGAACTGAGCCCCCAGCTTTTCCTGCATTATAGGCAATTTTTAAGGCTTTAAATTTATCCCAATCCGGTTCTTCAAAATCAAGCCTTGCTATTTGAGCGAAACTAAAACTGTGTGATTTTATACCTTCAAATCGCTCTGGGTAAGTTATTGCGTATTGAATCGGGATATGCATGCTCGGAAGCCCAAGTTGTGCAATCACACTGCCGTCCACATATTCAATGGCTGAGTGTACAATACTTTGCGGGTGGACCACAACATTAATTTTGTCATAATCCATACCAAAGAGGTGGTGTGCTTCAATTACTTCTAAGCCTTTATTCATAAGAGTTGCACTGTCAACGGTAATTTTTCTTCCCATGTTCCATCTTGGATGAGCCAGAGCTTCTGAGACAGTGGCATTTTTCATATCTTCAATTGATTTATGAAGGAAAGGTCCGCCTGAAGCAGTAATTATAAGATTTTCAACTTGCGCAATATCTTTTATGCATTGGTGAATTGCACAATGTTCACTGTCTACAGGAACAATTTTTACACCTTTTGACTTAGCAAGAGGCATAACAATATCACCCGCCATAACCAGAGTTTCTTTATTCGCAAGAGCGATATCAATTCCGTGATTTATTGCTGTTATGGTTGGTTTTAAACCAATTTTTCCTGATACAGCAACCAAAATAATATCGTTTGACGTATCAGAACAAATTTCTTCTAAGGTTATTGGTTCTGCACCCACTATTTCGTCTATATTCGCTGCATAAGCATATTTTGGTTTAAATTTTTCAATCTGCTTATTTAATAATGCAGTGTTATTACCCGCTGCTAATGCAACTATTTCAAATTTATCATTAAGCTTCTCTATTACTTCCAAAGCTTGTCTGCCGATTGATCCGGTAGAGCCGAGTATACTAATTCTTCTTTTCATAACTCTATTATATTACAAAATTAATTTTGATAATAAGCTTAGGGAAAAACACAAAAAATTTGCGCTTGGTACGATTCGTGTAAACGCACGTCCTATCCCTCTAAACAGGGGACTCTCTAGCTGGTGAGATAAAATAATGCCTGCGCTTAAAAAAAAGACAAAAAAATTTGCGCTTGGCGCGATTCGAACGCGCGACCTATCCCTTAAAAGGGGAGTGCTCTACCTGCTGAGCTACAAGCGCAAATATTATTTTACTATTTACCGATTCCGGCTATCGTGGTCAGAACAACCACAAGAGTTATGATATCAAGAACATATTTGAGTGTCAAGTGATTTGTTTTTCAAAGATATTTCTTTGATGATTTGAGCTATTTCTCCTGAAATATCTGCATTTTCAGAGATATTCTCCCTTACCAATTTTGCGAATTCTGCTTTTTTGAACTCATGCAAACCTTTTGTTCTAAAGAGTTCTTCAAGCACCTTAGCAGTAGGAAGAGGTAAATTTAAATCATCTTCAGTAATTGTCAAAAAGTTCTCAAAATGAGAATTTACTGTTTTTACTATTAGTGATTTGGGGAGCAGGTCTTCAAACTCACCGCATGATACAAGGTGAATTTTATCAATGGCTCTCAATTTAGGCTGTATCTGCCGAATATTTTCTTCCGCATCCTTGTCTAAAAGTACAAATATCGGGATTTTGACCTCATCAATGAGTTCATAATACATTTTTACGACTTGATTTTTACCGCCAGATGCAATAATTTGAATCCCTTCAGCATAAAAATCAAACCCCAAGAACCTTGAAAATGCCGGTAAGAGCGTTTCTTCTGTTATACCTTCCACTAAGATAATCTTTTCAATAGGAAACTTTAAAAGATGAGCTTTTCTTATATCAGCTCTATTATGCCCTGTACTTAGGCTTTTTAGCCATTTTAGATTTATCACACAATCGTTCGGTATCAATTTTATCGCATTAGAATAGTCAATTTTATTATCTAATAATATTTGAGTATCAGTATCATTTACAAACACTGAATTTTCATATTCTTTAAGCAAACTGTTGATTGTATAATCTGAATCTTGCTCATGTGAAACGGAACCGTTAAATATTTCTGTTACATATTCTAAAATAATACTGACATTCAGCGACTCCAACTCGTGTTTCTTATACTTTGGTTCAAGCATATTAGAGTTGAGAATGTCTATAAACACACGTAAGTATTTATCTTTTGTATTCTTAAACCTTGTAAGTCGGTCAAGAGATATTATAATTTGTTCATTTGTTAACTTTTTATACTTCATCTGTAACTATTTTATAATCATTTTCAAAATTAATCAAATGCTTATCATATGGGAATCATGCTCTGTTGCATGGTTTCACGGGTTTATAACAATGTAAAGTTTTGTAACAAAATACCTTTAAACGTGCAATTAACGAATTCAAATATACTTAATATATATAAGAGTACAAAAAGTATACGAGGTAAGCAAAACAATGGCAATGTTATTAGCTATGTATCAAAAATTGAGATTGGTTCGTGAAAAGAACCAGCTTACTCTCGACCTTACAAAATACACAAGTAAGGTTGAACGTATCACTAAGCAAATTGAACGTGCTCAAAAAAGATATACAAGCTTGTTCTCACAATTAGAATCACAAGCTAAGATGATGCAGAGTCAAGCAACTGTTGTGTTCCAAAATATGTCTGGTTTGGGTACTAACAGTGTTAACCCATATAGTTATACAGGACTTAATGGTTTTGTCGCAAATATCGCCGGTAATATGCTGCTTCAAGGCGGATATAAATATAAAGATGCTAATGGAGATGAACAAAGTCTTGAGCCTATGGATAAGAGCGATGTTCAAAAAATGATGGCTGAATATCAACAAAACGGCAGATTTATTCCAAAAGCTGACCCTGATAATGAAGGCAAGTATCTACAAAATCAATATGAAAACTGGTCACCTGAACAAGTACAAGCCTTTATGACATATGTACAACAAGGTCAGTTCCAACAGCAACAAGCTCAGATGTGGACACAAGAAGCAACTCGTAATTATGGCAACAACGTTTCAATCTGGCTTGAAGCTCAAAAGGCACAACTTGAAGCTGAACAAGATGCAGTTCTTGAACCATTAAATTACGAAGAAACAATGATGGAACTCGAAAAGACTCAAGCAGAAACAAGACTTCAAAGAATCAACGCACAAATTCAATCTTACGACCAACTTGTTTCTCAGGAAGCTCAAAACTCAGCTCCGAAATTCGGTCTCGGTTAATAATTATAATCATTATAAAACAAGACATCCGCCCCCAAAAAGGCGGATGTTTTTTTTATATTATAGAACCATAGCCAGAATCATTAGTATCATTGCTCCAATTTCCATCGCAGTTGACATCCTTTGTTGGAATTTTTGTGAATCATATTTTCTAGAAGATTTTTTAGCTTTATTAACACTATTTAAACGCTTAATTCTGGTTTTTGTATCTTCATTTGAAAACTCTGTTCCAAAAGTATCATACTCAAGTTGAGCCAACTCGTCATTAAGGTTTTCAGGTGTTGGCATTTCATTTGTTGAATAATCGCCATAATTTGCATAAGGTCGTGTATAATTTTTCTGTCCATATGGGCGCCTTGAGAAGAAACCTGAATTCAATCCGCTTAAATCTGATGAAGTTATTGCATTATCATCATAATTATCTCTATTATTTTTTGCTAAAGCGTTTGGCATTACCTCAGCCTTAATTCTGTCCATTCTGGTTGAATAGTCTTCAACATCATATATTTTACCAAACAACTTTCTTTCAATCGTTACAATTCTTGTATGGAAATCTCTGTTTTTATAAGTTTGATTAAATAATTTCATCTCAATTTCATCAACGATTGGGTAATTTACCGTATTATCAGCTTTTACAGTCTCTTCTTCAATAAATGTATCCTCTACAGGTGAAATTTCCAGCCCTATTTGTTCTGCAGTTATATCAGAAGCCAACCGTTTGATTCTTGTTTTCAAATCTCCGCTCATGCTCTTGCCGTAAACTGTTTTTTCCAATCTTGTTACACGATTCTGCAGCTCATCATTTATATAGTCAAAGCCGTACAAATCGTTTTCTATCTTGGAAATCTCGGCATTCTGTGTAGCTGAGGCAGCAAAACTCTCAGTTGGTAGATATGAGAAGAGATAAAGAAATATGGATATGTATACGAATATTTTTTTCATAGTAGCACCGGATGATACCACTATAAAAGTATTTATTATCTCAAACTATTCAACGTTATATTTATATATTTTTTTCTATAAATACCCGAAAAGTCTTACGTAAGATAAAGATTCACGACCAAACGTTAAACTTAATATTTAAAACAGTATTCTATATATAAAGTTTAGCAAAATCTAAATCACTTTTTGTCGTAATTTTAATATTAGTATAGCTGCCAATAACGATGTAAACTGGAATTCCCAATTCTTCCAGCATAGAAGAATCATCAGTAAAATTTTGGTCTCTCAATTTCTCATGTGCTTGTTTTATTACTGAAGTCTTAAACCCTTGCGGAGTTTGAGTATTGTATAACTTAGCACGGTCTATTGTTCGGATTATTTTACCATCTTCATCGACTTCTTTTATTGTATCAGTAGTTTTTGTCATTACTGAAACAGCATCTTTTAAAAGAACCATGTCCATTACCTGCGCTATAACTCCACGTCCTATAAGCGGTCTGGCACCATCATGAATGATTACATAATCGTTAGTAACTTCTTTCAATGCATTTGCTACGGATTTTTGACGTGTATCGCCACCTTGCGTTAATTTTATTCTTGAGTCTTTTAACAAAGTTGCAAACTCCTCCCTAATAGAAGCGTTTACAGGAATTATCACTTCCGTTATTTCATCAAACTCCAAGAAAGCTGACAAAGTATGCTCTATAACGGTTTTGTCATCTAATAATTCTAACAATTTGTTCTTATTTCCGTATCTTGAGGATGTTCCTCCGGCTGTTATTATTAATGAAAATTTTGCCATTATTATTCTCCAAAATGATTATAAGTACCTAATTCGTCGTAGTTTTTGTATTTTTTACCGTCGATTTCCAGATAACATCCGTCATACTCAACGATATCACCAATTATTGTATAGTTACTGATTTTATCTAAAAATTCTTCAGGAACGGCAGCCACCAAATTATAATCTTCTGCGCAAAACATTCCATCAATGTTTTGTGCAACAATTTTTACACCGCTTACCTCTGCTATTTTGTACAATGCGTCCGCTAAGCCGTCTGAGGTGTCCATCATTGCGTAATCAGTACCGATTTGCGTTGCAATCTCTTTAGAAAAAGAAACGTCTAAATGAGGTTCTAAATGAGCTCTGATAGCATCACTGGTTTTATTCCCGTTTATTAATTCCTGCAATCCCTTAGAACTTAACCCATATTTTCCTCTTGTGATAACTTTAAATCCTATCTTTGCATTTTTTCTCGAAGATATTCGCCTGCCTGCAGCACTTCCAAGTGCTGCTATTGAAACAAAAATCTTGTCAGAAGCGGTAATATCACCACCTATAACTTGCGCACCGTTTGCCCCTTTTAATATACCTTTGTAGAATTCTTCAATAAAATTATCATCGATACTTGGAGGAACAGACAAACCCACTGATAAGTATTTGGGCTCAGCTCCGGATGCCAAAACATCGCTTATGTTTACAACAGCAGCTTTATAACCTATTTGAAAAGGGGTTGCCCAGTCAGTTTTAAAATGGACATTTTCTACAAAATTATCCTGCGTAACTACAATACCGGCTTCTTTTAAATATGCGCAATCATCTCCGAGATAAGGAGATTTTGTTAAATTATTAATAATTTTTATAAAATCAAGTTCTTTCATTTTCCTAATAAACAGGCGGCTTTTAGCCGCCTGACTTAATTTATTAATTTTCTTGTTTTTTCAATGTCGGGAATGCAATAACGTCTCTGATTGTAGGCGAATCAGTAAGCAACATAACCAAACGGTCAATACCCATTCCCAAACCGCCAGTCGGTGCTAAACCATATTCTAAAGCGTTGATGTAGTCTTCATCAATTTCCATAGCTTCCTCGTCACCGTTTGCCTTAGCCAAAGCTTGAGCTTCGAATCTATGACGTTGGTCAATCGGATCTGTTAATTCAGAGAATGCATTAGCAATTTCCCATCCATTAACTCTTGTTTCAAAACGTTCTGTCAATCTGTCATTATCTCTGTGAACTTTTGCCAACGGAGAAATTTCTCTAGGATAGTCAATGATGTGAACAGGTTGAACCAGTGTTGGCTCTACTTTAGCTTCAAATACAGCTTCAACAACTTGACCCCAGTTCATAGCTTCATCGACTTCAATATGCATAGACTTAGCTTTTTCGTAAGCTTCTTTTGCAGTAAAGAATTCGCCAAAATCTACACCTGTGTATTCCTTAATAGCACCAAGCATAGTTTTTCTGTCCCATGGAGGTGTCAAATCGATTTCATTTTCACCGTACTTAATTTTTGTTGTTCCGAGGACTTCTTGGGCAACATAAGCAACCATATTTTCAAGAAGAGCCATCATTTCATTATAATCAACGTAAGATTGGTACAATTCAATCATCGTAAATTCCGGATTGTGTCTTGTATCAATACCTTCGTTTCTGAAACATCTTGATAACTCATAAATTTTTTCATTCAAACCGCCAACCATGAGTCTTTTTAAGTGTAATTCCGGAGCGATTCTCAATGTTAAATCCATATCAAGCGCATTGTGGTGTGTAATGAAAGGTCTTGCATTAGCACCGGAAGCTTGTGTATGCAACATTGGAGTTTCAACTTCCAAGAAACCTTGGCTGTTTAAATATTCTCTTACCTTTTGAATAATCAAACTTCTTTTTCTGAGAGTATCTCTTGTTTTTTCATTAACAATCAAGTCAACATATCTTTGGCGATATTTTGTTTCAGTATCAGACATTGTGTGGTAAGACTTTAATTGTTCTAATTTTTCTTGACTGATTTGTTTGTTCGGCAATGGCAATAAAGATTTTGATAACATCTTAAAAGTTTTTGCTTTAATAGAAAGTTCTCCTCTTGGAGTTCTTCTGATTGAGCCATAAAAGCCTACTATATCACCAATATCCACCAATTTAAGAGTTTTAACCATATCAGGATCCATATTTTCTTTATGTGAAAATATTTGAATTTTTCCTGTTGTATCCATCAAATCGATAAACATACCGGTATTTCTAATTGCCATAACACGGCCAGCTACTGAATAAAAGTCTTCAGTTTCTTCACCAGCAGGCAAATCTTTATATTTGTCTTGCAAAAAAGCTGCGTCTGCATCCTTATCAAATGAATAAGGATATGGATTAATACCTTTGTCAGCAAGTTCTGCTAATTTTTGTATTCTCGTTTGTCTTATGGTATCTCTTGCCGAGATTGGTTCTTTTGTGTTGTCTGTCATTTTATTTCCCTCTTACTAAGTTTCTTTAATACTATGTTATCATAAAAACATTTACAAAATGATTATTTTTTGTTATACTCATGTTATGAATAGTTTCTTAAAAAAGAACGGTCATTTCCCCGTTCTTTTTTTATTAGCAAACACTTAAGGAGTCAAATGAAACAAGAGATTAACAGATATGAGGTTTTAGAAAAAATAACGCCGCTTATTGAAAATACAGCAATGCGTTATAATTTGATTCCTATTGAAATTGAATTTGTAAAAGAAAACCACAGATGGTATTTAAGAATTTACCTGTATTCTTACGAAAAAGATATTACACTGGATGATTGCGAGAACGTTACGAGAAGTCTTAACGACTTTTTAGATGAACTTATTCCAGTAAAATATTTCTTAGAAGTTTCTTCTCCAGGCTTGGAACGAAAATTCAAGTCAGATAAAGAGTTCATGATATTCAAAGGCAGGAGAATCAGCGTTAAACTCAAAACCCCGTTGGAAGGTGAAACAGAAAAAATTTTTAAAGGTGAGATTCTTGACTGGGACGATAATGAAGGTCTAAAATTCTTTAGATTTGATGACGGTCAAGAACTACAGATTCCAAAATCAAATATTCAGTCAGCAAAATTGTATATAGATTAATAACATAGGAGAGTACAAATGATAAAAATCGGTACAGCATTATTTGAAGCTTGTGAAGAGCTTGAAAGAGAAAGAGGAATATCAAAAGATGTCCTCATTGCTTCTCTTTGTGATGCAATGGTTGCAGCATACAAAAAACATATGCACGTAAAAGAAGCAGCTAATATTGAAGCTATTCTTGATGAACAAACAGGTGAAATCGGTGTATTCAGCACAAAACTTGTTGTAAAAGAAGTTGAAGATCCAGATACACAAATTTCATTGGAAGAAGCTAAAGAAATCGACGATGAAGTTGAACTTGATGACGAAGTAAAAATCGAAGTTACTCCGGATCAATTTGGTCGTATCGCTGCTCAATCTGCAAAACAAGTAATTACACAAAGAATCAGAGATGCTGAAAGAAATAACATTCTTAACGAATTTATGGAAAAGAAAGGAACTCTTACAACTGGTATTATCCAAAGAGTTGAAAACCGTAACGTTATCGTTAACATTGGTAAAACTGATGCTATAATGCCACAAAGAGAACAGATTCCTCGTGAATACTACAAACCTGGAAACAGAATTAGAGTATTTGTTCTTAATGTTAAAGAAACTAACAGATTGCCTCAAGTTATCGTTTCTCACGCACACGCAGAAATCGTCAGAGAATTATTTGAACTTGAAGTTCCGGAAATTGAAGACGGAATCGTTGAAATTAAGTCAATTGCTCGTGAAGCTGGTTTCAGAACCAAAATTGCAGTTTGGTCTAATGATCCAGAAGTTGATTCTGTAGGAGCTTGTATCGGACCTAGAGGTTCAAGAATCCAAACTATTGTTGGTGAATTAAAGAACGAAAAAATTGATATCGTAAGATGGTCACCGGATCCGGTTGAATACATCGTTAACGCAATTTCTCCGGCAAGAGTTGTATCTGTTGATATTATGACAGATGATGAAGAAACTAAGGATGCACTTGTTGTAGTTCCGGATGATCAACTTTCACTTGCTATCGGTCGTGAAGGTCAAAACGTTAGATTGGCTCACAGACTAACTGGCTGGAAGATTGATATTAAGAGTGTTTCTCAAATGGAAAACGAAGAATCTGCAAAAACTTCTAATTACGAATACAATGAAGAAGAAGTTGAAGAAAGACCTGTTGATTCTGAAGAAATTCAAGAAGAAATTGAAGAAGAAATGAATCAACAAGCTTATGATGAAGAAGATTTAGCTCAAGAAGAAGCAGCTGAAGAAACTGAAGAATAAGCTAATTTAAGACTTAAAAGAGGAGGTCATACGACCTCCTTTTTTTTTATTTTATTTGTTCATGTAACGAAATGTAAAGATTTGAATCAAAATATTAAAGTTTTGTCCAAAAATTGCCGTAATACATACTAAAGGGACTAATTTAAGGACAAAAAATTATGGGAATGGCAGCTTCGCAAGCAAGATTGCTTTCAATCACAGCTAGAATACACGATGTTGAATACCAGGCACAAGCTCTACAAAATGCCAAGGTCCAACTCTCTACGCAATCCGATCAGGCTTACGAAGACTACAACAATGCCTTGAATGCCACTACTCTTACTATCTCTACGATGGATGATAGCGGACAAAAATCTACTGTCGCTGCTACTTTCAATAACTTAGCTTCTAGCAGCAAACTCAGAGCTTCTGATGGAAGCAACTATGCTCTTGTTTACAACAACAGCTTGCTTGTTGAAGATGGTGTTTACAAGGGCTATCAAGAATTCCAAAAATCAGACTACGCTAAAGACGGATATCATTTCGCTATGTACATGCTTGGTGGAAAAGATGACTCCGCTTGGAAAGAATTAAAACAAAACGAATTTAACGTATTTTTCAATCAAGTCAGAAATGGCGATTCTAATGCTGATAAAAAACTTGTTGAATTGTTCAACAGCATTCTTTCTTCAAATGGTAACCTTGATACGTGGAATAACTTAATTAAGGAAAACAAAGATCCTAGTGAATATGGTTTGGAAGAATGGATATACAGTGAGATAAAAGATGAACGTGAAGATGATCCTAAGAATGGACAACTTAAAGGAAAAGATTTAGAAGATTACCATGCAATATTGTATCAATTCAAAACTCTGTTATACCGAAACTATGCCGCAGAAATCTTCTCTGAAACATATGAACAAACTGACGATGAAAAATTCAAAACATACTATTCTGCTAAATTCAACAACTACGTTGATATATTTAACCAAATCAAAGCTAATGGCGGAAATTGCAGACCGATTAGTGAATTTAACGGACCTAGCGGGGATGCTGCTAACAACTCTGAATGGCTTAAGAACATGGTTGAATCCGGCGTAATCTCTATCTACACCGTTCAAACCGACAGCAAAACCGGAGAAGTCTCTTTCAACGGAACGTCTCCAAGCTCCGACAGCTCTCTTAATTACACTGACACTACTTCAATCGACAAGAGAGCTCTTGTTAAAGCCGAAGCTGAATACAACAAAAAACTTAAAGATATTGACAGAAAAGACAAGCAATACGATCTTTCTCTCTCCAGACTTGAAACTGAAAGATCTGCTCTCACTACCGAATACGATTCTGTCAAAAAAGTAATCGAAGACAACATCGAAAGAACATTTGGTATCTTCTCTTAATACACCGTCTTTGTGATACAGATTTTTTTAACCTTAATTTATTAATCCCTTTTCCCTTTTTCCGCTTGAGTTCTTCCCAGACTCAAGCTTTTCTTTGTGCTACGCCGGAGTAAAACCTGAATTCGGTGCCGTGAAGACGGCGACGAACTGAAGGTTTTACTTTACGATGCCGCCGTAGCAATCTTTGATTGCACAGGCGGAGTTAACCTTTGGGCGGAAGACATGTGTAAAAACTACAAGCTAACATTGAAACGACTGGTCTTCCTTTTGAACAGACTACAAATGTGCTACGCACGTAGAAAAGGGGCGGAAAACATATCTCTGAACTACTGGAACAAAGTATACTTCCAAGTTTTCCTTTGGAACAGACTACTAGTTTTATCTACTCAATTCTTAAGAAAAAATAAATATTCTCCCCATGTCAGATTTGAAGGCTTATAATTATCGTATATAATATTTTAGTAAAGGGGGATTAATCATGGAAAATCCGTTCAAAGGAACAAAAGAAGAGAATAACAATACTGTTGAAAATAAAGAAGAAGTCGTTAACGAATCAACAAAAGCCGAAGAAGTTGAAAACGCAGAAGAGGAAGAAACACCTGAGGTTAATCCTCTTCAAGCAAAATATGATGAACTAAACAATCACTATATTAGGCTTGCAGCTGATTTTGACAACTACAGAAAACGTCAGGCACAAGAACGTGAGAATTTGTTAAAATACGGTGCAGAAAATACAGTAAAAAAACTTATCGAGGTCTTGGACAACTTTGACAGAGGGCTTAAAGCTATCGAAAAAGTGGAAGATTGCGATAAAGTTAAAGAGTGCTACAATCTTGCATACAAAAACTTTAAAGATGTTCTTACAAAAATCGGTTTGGAAGAAATCCAAGCTGAAGGAGAAGAATTCGACCCTAACCTTCACGAAGCGGTTATGCAAACTCCTACAAATGATAAACCGGAACATACAATTATTGCGGAACTTCAAAAGGGATACAAACTTGGAGATAAGGTTCTCAGACCGACTTTGGTTAATGTGGCAACTGCTGAAAATTAAATATAATTATTAAAGGAAATACGAATAGCAATGAGTGATTATTATGAAATACTGGGTGTTGACAAAAATGCCTCTAAAGATGAGATAAAAAGTGCCTTCAGAAAAATGGCACGTAAGTGGCACCCGGATATAAACAAGGCTCCGGAAGCTGAAGCAAAATTCAAAGAACTTGGAAAAGCATACGAAACGCTGATGGATGATGACAAGCGTGCAACTTATGACCGCTTTGGAGAAGATGGACTTAAGAACGCAGGTTTCAACACACAAGGACCTTTCGCCGGAGGTTTCGGAGATTTGGATGAGGTCTTTAATTCTTTCTTCGGCGGCTTTGGTTTTGGTGGCGGTTCACGCAGACAAGATCCTAACGCTCCTCAACGAGGAGATGATTTGCGACTCGACATAGAACTCGATTTTGAAGATGCAGTCTTTGGAATGAGCAAAGAAATTAAAATCGATCACCTTGAAACATGTCCGACTTGCAAAGGCTCCGGTGCTAAAGACGGAGCAAAACCTCAAACCTGCCAAACTTGCGGAGGCAGAGGAAGCGTTCAACAAACGACAAGAACGGTTCTCGGACAATTCACTCAAATAGTTACCTGTCCGCATTGTCATGGGAAAGGCAGCGTAATTTCAGACCCATGCCCTGATTGTCAAGGTCAAGGTTGCAAAGAAGTCGAGAAAAAAATTGAAATCAAAGTTCCTGCAGGTGTAGACAACGGTTCAAAAATGAGACTTTCTCACGAAGGCGATGCTGGTTTAAACGGTGGTATTGCCGGAGATTTATACATCGTGATTCACGTAAAAC
>CAKVMU010000016.1 GCA_934773085.1 uncultured Candidatus Melainabacteria bacterium | reverse complement strand
TTGTTGCAACATCTTTAAGAGCATCTTCAACTTGTTCTGTCTTTTTACCCAACATTTGCAATGCGGATAAAACAGTATTTGAAGACATTTCTATACTAGACAAACTATCAGAAAATCTATCTAAATATTCAGTTTTATCAATTGTTGTAATAGTTTTAATTATGGATTTAAAATTGTCGTTTAAGCTCAATACAATTGAATCAAACCCATTGTTTAAACGTTCTAAATCCGGCTTTAACAAAGCAATATTTTTTATAATGTCTTTTTTCTGAGAATCATCTGATCTCAAAGCATCTAATCTTAGTGTAATGTCAGTAAGAGATTCTTTTTGGGAAACAACTTCTCTTGAAAATACAGACAAATTTGTCGCAACTATGTCAAAAAGTTCTTTTAGTTCAGATGATTTTGGCATCTCAGAACTTGTTTTTAACAAGTTTGAAAACAATGATTCTATAGCACCAAATTTTGAAATCAGCACACTATGACGTTCATCAAGGTTCTGTTTCAATTCAGACAAAAAGATTTTTATCAAATCAATATCTTCTTCGGAATTAATTTTTTCAAGCTTAGAATTAATCCCCGTCAGCAACTTATCAACATCAGACGTATTGAGTATACCCTGCGCCCTTATTGAATTTAAAAGAGTTTTGATTGTCTCAAAATTTTCACTTATTGCCGAAAAATTATCAATGTCTGCCATATAACTACTATCCCACATCCTACTATTACATTTACATATTATATACTAATACAAAAATGGTGACAAATAATAATTTTTTTCTTAAAATAATTAAACAAGGAGTTGGGTTTACAATAAATGAATTATATATTTTTCATTCTAATAGCAATTTCTATTGTGGCAGGTTTTTTCAACGGAACACTTAACAGCGTTGTTAATGCTATGTTGGAAGGCTGTACTACTGCTGTAAAAATTGCATTCTCGCTAATAGGAATAATGGCATTTTGGCTAGGTATAATGCGAATAGCCGAAAAATCCGGATTGGTAAAAATTCTTTCCAAACTAATTTACCCTATAGCAAAGCACCTTTTTAAAGACGTAAAAGAAGATTCACCTGCAATTGGCGACATTACCATGAGTATCACTACAAATGCTTTAGGACTTACTAATGCTGCGACGCCAATTGGTTTAAAGGTTATGAAGGAATTGCAAGAAGATAACCCCCAAAAAGATAGAGCAACCGACAGCATGTGTATGTTTCTGGGTATGAACACAGCTGGATTTCAAATCATACCGGCAACCGTTATTGCAATTCTTGCCGGACTTGGCGCCAAGAATCCAACTGAGATTGTTTTGCCGACATTAATTGTCACAACGGTGGCATTTCTTACCGCAATATTTACCGCACTGATTCTTAAAAAATTCTGGCATGATAAGGAGGATTGCTGATGTTCGCAAAGATTTCAATTAGCATATTACCTATCATGATTCTGGGAATACTAACATTTGGTATATGCAAAAAAGTGCCTGTTTATGAAGAATTCATCGACGGAGCAAAAGACGGATTCAAAGTTTCCGTTTCAATAATTCCTTATTTAGTGGCATTAATTGTTGCAATTTCTATGTTTAGAGCATCTGGAGCACTTGATTGGATAACTTCATTATTCGGAGTATTTTTTGATAAATTACAAATATCAACGGATATAGTTCCAATTATGGTAACCCGTTCTCTATCCGGCTCAGCTACATTGGGATTATTTTCTGAACTTGCAACTCAGCACGGAGCAGATTCTTTTGTCACTAAAATGGCTGCGATTATGGTTGGCAGCTCAGAAACGACATTTTATGTTCTCACTGTTTACTTTGGTTCTGTCGGAATTAAAAAGTTCAGATATGCTCTCCTAACCGGAATTATTGCTGATATTACAGGTATTGTACTGACAATTTGGGTAGCTCGTTTATTCTTTCTTGCCAACAGCGTGATGTAGATGTCTTGTAGATTGAAGATTTTTCTTCTCGTTTAATCAAAACGGCAAAATTTATATCTATAAAATTAATTTTTGGAACCTTTTCCACAACATACTCCTGCCCACCACAGTTAACACAATAGTGATTTTGGGGTACAATTTCTCCATTTTTTAAAATAGCCTTTGTTTTAACCCCACAACAAGAACATCTTGTTATGTACCATTCATTATGTATCAACTTGCCACAATCCGGACAATAACCGGATTCCATATCGGGAGTTATATGCTCATGCTGGCATTTCTTTTTAAAAAACAAATTCGTTAAAAACATCCGTCACCTCTTAGTATTTTTTTTAAGAATTATTTTTTATAAAGCAAGCTTATGTTAAGAAATGTTACAATACTGAAACTTTAGCGCAATTATATCTAAGAAAAATACTTTTAGTATATACGAGATATTTAACAATCGACACAACACACACATTTATTTATTATACTACACTTCACACATTAAAGTTTTTAGAGTCACAAAATGACTCTTTTTTTTGTCTTAAAGGGTCTGTTTTCAATATTTTATACCTGTTTTGTAATATTTTGTAAAAAATAGGCAAAAAACTATTGCAAATGACAAAAAAAATAAGTATACTAAATACACTTAATCGAAAAACTTTGTAACAATATTGCCGAAATTTGTAACAAAATAGCAAATATAAAAAATTGATAGACTTTATTAATTTGTGTATGACGTACATTATTATAAGGGTTTGTGTAGTTGAGAATACAAGACAATTCAATTGAGAACAGAAATGCAGCAATGCTCACAGAGAAAAGACACAACACACCGGCTTTCAAATCCGGCGCAGCAGTTCTAAATTCTGCTGGTAATTTTATGCAAGGGATTGAAAATCAAGGTTTTTGGTTGTCCTTTTTGATTCAGGATTGCCTTGGCATGACTTTACCACGTGTAGGAGCCGGATTCTTAAGAGATAAAGAAGTTACCGGTGAATACAACGTAAAGGAAGGTTTTGAAGTTCTTGGAAGAGAAGGTCTGACAGGTCCTTGTATGATGGCTGTTGCACCTATAGGCTTTGCAATTGCGGCTCTTTGCGGGAAGTCTACAAGTGTAAATTCTAAACTTATCAAAAGATTCGGAAACAATTTAAAAGAAATGGTGTCTAAACCTGAGTTCAAAAAAGAATTGTTAAATAATAAAGAGCAATTTAAAACAGAATTCTATATACAAAATATCAAGAAGATTCTTAACGAATCTCTTGGAGAAAAAAATGTAACAGAAGATGTTGTTAAGACCATTCTTGAAAAAATTAATCAATATGAAAATATTCCTGCTGATGCAAAATTAAAGAAAATGTTTGGCAAGAGCAGATACCGTTCAGAAAAAATGTCAGAAATCACGAAATACATCAATGATTTAAAATATTCAACTTCTGACGAATTAGGCAGCTTACAAGCCTTAAAAGTTAATGGGGCTAATTTTTCTGTTCAAAACACTTTTGATGCAATGATTAAATACAGTGATGATGCTATCGAGCTAAACAAAAATCTTACAAAGATGGATGAAGCGATGGCAGAAAATCTAAAGAATACATCCATTGCAAAAAGATTTATTACAAACGTTGCTATGATAGCTTCCACTTTAGGCGTACTTTTTGTATTACCTAAGATTTATGCTAAAAATAGTGTACCTCCTGGTGCTCAAGCTGCAAATAAACTAAAACAGCAAACACCAGAAAACAATGAAAAGAATGAAAAGAATACAGATGAAAGCAATGTTTCATTCAAAGGTAAACCGACCGGCAATGAATCCTTGCTAGCAAAATTGGGCAAGCTTATCTCAAATAAGTTTACTGAGAAATGCGCATCTGAGTTAGAATACAACGGAAATAACTTCACTCCGACACTAATGGCAGGATTATCTATCTTTGGTCTATTGGGTCCAAGAGGTATTCACGCATTCAATCGTGCGCCAAAAGACGAAAACGGCAAGAAAGATTTATCAGAAATATGGGAAATCCTTATCAGAGATATTACGTCTTCTCTAGCTGTTGTTTTCCTTGTTCCAATGGGTACCAGAGCATTAGTAACATCCTATGAAAACAAGACTGGTTTTGTATTGATGAATAAAGACCGCTCAAAATCAAAAGCAAGCACTTATCTTGATTTGCTAAATCCATACAGTAAAGCACATGTTCTTACCAATTCCGAAATTGAAGCATTATATGGCGGAGTTGACTCTCAGAAGAAAATGGAAAATTTCTGCAAATATATCGACAAAAACGGCGGAGATTTGCAAAAAGTCCTTACTAAATCAGATAATGCTAAAGAATTTTTCAAAGAATCTCCAATTGATTTGAGTAAGCTTGAAAGTATGACAAAAGCTGAGAAAAATAAAACTATTACTGAATATATTGAATCATTAGGCAAAAAAGCCGATACATCAAAAGTAGATGCATCAATAAAGAAACTTATGAACGGAATCGAAAAGAAAAATGGAAATAAAATTGCTTCATTTGCAAGAGGTCTGAATTCTATACCAAGTTTCTTAGTAATGTTCCTAATTTCACCATTTGTTCTTGGCTGGTTCATTCCTCGTTTAACTTATGCTAATACAAGAAGATTACACGAACAAGCTGAAAAACAGAAAACCGAAAAACAGAATATCAATACCGCAGCTTAGAGGTAATTAGCAAGTATTGATTTTACATAATTTTGGGTTTCTTTGTAAGGCGGAACTCCGTCGTACTTGTCCACTGCGCCAGGGCCAGCATTATAAGCAGCTAAGGCAAGGATAATATTTCCATTATACTTGTTAAGCATAGATTTCAGATACTTAACGCCACCCTCTACGTTTTGTTCCGGATCCATTGGATTAGTCACTCCTAGACCTTTTGCGGTAGCGGGCATTAATTGCATAAGTCCCATAGCACCGACTTTTGATTTAGCATTCGGATTGAAACCGGATTCTTGCTTAACAAGTGCCTGAACAAGTTTTTCGTCAACACCATGTTTTTGTGAAACTTTTGAAATTAACTCTTTTATTTTAGATTTTTGAGTATAATCAGCTTTTGTCACTGCACTATTTGCAGTATTTGTATAAAGTTGGGCATTAACTCTTGTCGTCGGGTTAGTCAATAAATCCCCGAATTTTGTTTTTGCGCTTGATTTCAACACCTTATCAAAGGATAAATTTTGAGGAGCTTGTTGCTGAGCGGCCTTCTCAACAGGAGCCCATTGTGAATTTATAGAATTTACATAATTATTCATCTGGACAGCTCTTTGCATTGCGTTTGCTTGACCGGATGACGACAACAAATTTTGAATCATAGATGAAAACATATCAAATTATCCTTTCAAATATTTAAACGATAAAAAAGTTCTAAAACTTCAATCATTCTCATAAAAATACACTAAATGATTTAATAATTTTTGTAATTAAGTCAAACATATGATTTTGAGCATGCTTAAATGTTAAAATTATAGCTTTTTTTTTAATAATATGATATTATTACCTCATAGTGAGGGAGAGTGTTTAGGTGAATAACGAAACTTTTTTAATAGAAGAGAATGATTTAGAACTAGCCAGAGATATATGCAAATATATTGAGAATCCGTCAGTTAGAGAACGTGCTGTTGCAAATGCAGTAGCCGCTAATATTGCAAAAAAATACTTTTCGGATATTGAAGTTGACACAAAAACAGGCTTGCATAACATTCCGCAAATACTTGAAGAATTTGAAATATCAGACATATATTTGAACGACACCTACGTCGACGTTAGACTTTACTTTAACGAAAATGAGCTTTGTGTGCCAAAATGTCACTTTGACAAGCAGGTTCTTCCGCTTGCGTATATGTTCATAAATATTGATAAAAATTTATCAGGCGGAACAGTGACAGGCTTCATATCTCCTCTCTCTGTTAATACAGAAGTTTGCGTTGACGGTTATTATCCGGTCAGCGAATCATCACTTGAGTCTTACTATGATATAGAACCTCTTTTAGTCAACAAACCGGCGCCGGAATTACCGGAAGATTTTCATTACCAGATTTTTAAATTTCTTGATAAAAAACTTGAAGACGAAAACGAATTCATCAAATTGCTTGTTAACTCTAAAGAAGCCCGAACTCAATTTATGAAGGCAGCGGAAGCTCAAAACATCTTCAATTTTGTATCACAAACAAAGGATACAATCGAGGATATCGTTCCGGAAGCAGATACATTGGAAATGGCTGATGATGAAGATTTGAGTTTATCAACTGAAGGTGGAGAATTGGAAGAATTCTCTTCAATTGAAGAACTTGAACCACAAGAATTAACCATTGATGACGAGCTAAATCAGGAAGATACTTTGGATTCCTTTGATATAGCGGAAGAAAATTCTATGTTAAGTGAATTCAATGAAGAATCAAACCTTGATGAAACGATTGATGAATCTGAGCCCTTACAAACAGAAGATAGTCTCGATGTTAAGGAATCGGATAGTAGCGTTTTTGCTAATGACACCAATAATGTCGAAGATTTAGACTTTGGCAAAGATAACGATTCTCTGATGATTAGTGACGAAGAGGATGAAGCCACTTCTGATTCTGACTTGGCTGAATTCTCAACAGAAGTTACTCCAAGTTTCGACTTTGAAGACAATGACACATCTATTGAAGAAATTGCAATACCGGAAAATGACACGGAAGAGAATGTTGAACCAATTGTAACGGAAAACGAAACTGTAACAGAAGAAAATACAGCTGACAACGAAGCACAGATTGACACTTTATTTAATCCGGACACCGAGCAAGAAGAAATTGAGAGTGTTAACGAAGTTCAAAAGCCAAAGAAATCAAAACTTTTACCAATAATCGGAGCCGTTGCAATTATAGCAGCAGCCGGTTATCTTGGTTTTACAAAGCTTTCTCAACAATCAACAACAACATTGCCGATGCCGGATGCCCCTACCGCCAAAAGAGAAGAAGTTTCTCAAAAAGAAGCCATGCCGGTAGAATCAGTAGAGAATGCTGAAACTATTGCCCAAACAAACGAGGGAACGGCTGATTCAATACCTGCTATTGAACAGAATTTAGATGCCTCAATATTAGTATCAAATCTTTCTGCGAACTGGGAAGTTCCTGCCGGATATGTAACAAACAATACCGCTAAGCGTTACTTCACAAAATTGGGGAAAGTTATCCAACTCAACCTAAAAACAGAATTACTGTTATTGAGTAAACCTCCGATAACAAATCGAATTGCTGTTGAAATTGAATACAATAAAGGTACTCAAAAGTTCAATGTAAAAGGCATTACAGTTTCTAGTGGAGAAAAGACGGTTGATGATATCATTCTGAAAACTGTTAAAAATGCTTTAGACATGAATCTGAATATGAATATTAGCAGCTTTGGCAATATTCAAGGAAACCCTGTATTAATAATTCATTTTTAATTAAGAGAAGAAGAGAACTTATGGAAAAGAAATACTACGATTTAATAGTTACACTTATCAAAAATCATCGCAAATATCCGGGACTGGAATCTCTTCTGGATGATATTGCTCAAGATGCGTACAACCACGCACAAGTAGTGTTAGGAACAATCACGAATGAGGATGTTATCACTTCTTACTTAAACAAGGTTGTATCCACATCAATAATAACTGTGCCAAAGAGAATGAATTTTAATACAAGAGCACATCATCGTGTTATATTACCTCCTCTAAAAGAACAAGAACCTCCTGTTGAAAACGAAATTCATATAAATATCCCTGAACCGGAGCATGATGTCAATTTAGAAGAAGAACTCGACAAACTTATTCAGGAAGAGTCCGGGGTGAACGATGAAGTAAACACAGAGGAAACTAAAGTAACAGAAGTTAGTAACAGTGTCGACGAAGCGCAAGGAATCAACAATCCAGAACCTGAAGAACCTGTTATTGACGAAACACAGACGGAAGATACATTAGAAGAAGTTGCTGATATTGAGCTTGACGAAAGTGAAAAAGTTGAAAAAGACTTAGAAGAAACAGTTGAGGAACTTGAAGTATCTGAACTTCCAAAACCGGATGTTGACAAGACTCTCGTTGACAAAATGATTAACGGTCATGCCGGAGTTAATCACGAAGGAATTGAAAAGATAAAAGATGTCGCAGAGTTGGAAACAGATAATACCGAAGATATTGAACTAAACTCTCCAGAAGAACTTGAACAAAATGAAATTTCGGATATAGATGAACTTACAGTTGAAGATGAACCGATTGAAGAGCTATCTGATAATTTAGACGAGCTTGAAGCTTCAACAGAAATTCCGACACTTGACGAAGATTTGGAACTTGAAGAAACGGCTCCAGACGAACTGTTAGAAGATAGTATTGAGCCTGAAACTGAAGAATTGGCGAATTCCGAAGAAGAAGAAGAAGAAGAAGACATTAGTTCAATAGATGAGCCTAGAGAAGAGATTCTTGAAGAAACACTTGAAGGACACTTTGATGATAACGAGTTTGATGAATTATTGGCATCAAGCGAACATTCTGATTTGGAAGAATTAGGAGATTCTGACTTCTTACAATCAGAAACAACAACCGTTGAACAAAACTTTGTTCCTCCTTCTTATGATTGTTTTGAATACACTCCGGATAAGACACCAAAGTTTGACATCAACGAGATTAATGAAAACCTTTCAGAAATAAACTCAAAACATCCGGAACTTCACGTTCCAGAAGTTTATAATCTAAAATATAAAGATGGCAAATCCATAGACGAGATTTCCGAAGAGCTGGGAATAACTCAAGACGCAGTATTAGAAGCATTGAGTGAAATTATATATACAATAAAGGACTAGAACTTAATGCAGTGTCCAAGATGCAAGAATGAAATAGACGACAATTCTTTAAAATGCAACTTTTGCGGAGCAAAGGTCGGTTCGTTTTGCAAAAATTGCGGCGCTTACAATTTGATAACCGCAAAAGAATGCTCTGCTTGCGGAGAAGTCTTGATAAGAATTTGCAGTGAATGCGGTGCTGCTAATTTACCAAGTGCAAAAGCCTGCAGAAAATGCGGAATAGAATTCGTATCAAAGGAAACTGAACCAACACAGGAAAAAATACATCCTATATATTTTGCGCCAACAAATTCTCAGCAAAAAACAAAAGCTAAGTTAATAGAAGGAATTAAAGATGCAGACGTCCGTATTATAACGGTTACTGGCGATAGCGGAATTGGCAAAAACTTGGTTTTAAGATGTGCAATTAATGAACTTAAGGATGCAAAACTGATATGGTTGTTTGGAACCTGTTCTCAAATAACGCAGTTATCTCCTTTTGGCTATTTTCAAGACTTACTTTTAACATTCTTCAATATAAACAATTTTTGTCCTGACACTCTGCAACTAAAAAAGAATTCGCTTAAATTCTTTAAGCAAGATTTTCCTTCTCTTAGCAGCAATGAAATATTAGATTTATTAAATTTTTTATATCCAGAAAATCAAGACAAGTACGAAAACATATATTATAACAAAGCTAAAATGTTCAATATTATGAAGAAGGTGATTTTGACAATCATCGAAAAAATGAAAGTAATCTTCATCATTGACCATTTCGAATATATTGACGGCAACTCTTTTGATTTTATAAAAGAATTGCTTGAAGAAGATTTAGTCCAACAAAGAAGCAAGTTTATACTAATTTCTTCATCCCCAAAACCTGGGATGGGACTTATTACATCCCCAAAACTTACGGAAGAAAATTATTTGGATTTATCTATCGCACCATTTTCTTCTGCCCAAGTTGAAACGTTCTTAAAACAATATACAGACTGTAATTTTGGGAAAGATTTTATAAATCTTGCGGTTAAGATTTCAGGCGGAAATCCTTCAATCATAGAACAGATGGTGCTTTTGAGTTCAGATATCAAACGTTGCGGGATAAAAAGAGTAAATTATGGCAATTTAGAATCTATTCTAACGTTGAGATTAAACATACTTAAGCAGGAGGATGTCCACGCTTACAGAATATTAACAGCAATGTCTGTACTTGGCGAAAAACTTTATCCGGCTATGTTAGAAAACTTTGACAACAACCTGCCTCAAGAATTTGAACGAATTATCGAAAAGCTTGTGGATGCTGGTTTTATTACACAATTAAACAACTTGTCTTTTGAATTTAAAAGCAGTGAGATTTGGAAAACAATAGTTTCAATTGTCAAAAACGACGACTGTTTTGAAGAAATTCTAAACATTCTTTATGAAATACTAAGCATCTACAAGCAGTCCTCTATTGCTTTGCTCGGATATATTCTGCAAAAACTCAATAATAATGACCAAGCATTTGAAGTTTGGACTGAATTAATGAAGCAAGCATCATATATCGGTGACATTGGACTTTACATCATTGTTCAAAAACAAGCACTAAAACTTATTGAAAATAAAATGAGTCCGTTCTATCAAAAGGTTAAAAAGAACATTTATACTCGTGTCGGAAAACTGCTGGAACCAATTGATTGCAACTCTGCATTTGAATTCTTGCAGAACGCTGTTCTTATGATAGAAGATAATGAAGATGCTGCTCATATTGAATTATTAGGGTACTTGGCATCTTGCTCAATGAAAAGCGGAAATTACTGGGGTGCTATTGAGTGTATAGATAGCGTCTTGAACAAATTACCGGATAATCAAAGCTTTGCCAGAACATTGATAAAATCCCGTCAAGCAACACCACTATTAAAACTCGGAAATTATGGTCAACTGATAAATTTGGTTGAAACCGAAATACTTCCTGAAATAGAAAAAGTTTTAAGTAAAGGACGAGATACACAATTTATCAAGTTAAAAGATTTATTCAAGACTTGGGTAGGAGTGTATTTTGACTTTGCAGAAGCTCTTGTATTCCAAGGTGACAACAGAGCATTTGACGTGATTCAAAACATATACGATATTTTGGATAAAAACCAAACAACAGAACCTATTTTGATTTGCAGAACAAACCTTTTGTTAGCTCTTGCAAACACAATCAAAGGAGATATTAAGACTTCTAACAAAATATTGGATGACATACTTAAAGAGTACTCGTTGGATTCAATGGACACATTTATAGTCTCAAGATGGAATTTTATTGACATTTTAAATAAGTTCTTTGAAAAAGATTACAAAACGTTATACAACGAATTATTCAATGTGGCTGCGTATGCAAACAATGTCAATGACAGCTTTACTAAAAACATTCTAAAAACGCTTTTGGCAAAAATGCTTAAAGAAAACAACCAAACGAAAAAAGCTCTGGAAATCCTTGAGGAGCAAGTTGCATATTTTGCAAAAGAGAAAGTTGCAACCGGAGTAATTCTTTCTTGGTACTTAATAGCTGAAATCAAGCTTATTACAAACGGAACCCAATTTGCATTAGACATAGCAACAAAAGCTCTTGATATTGCACAAGGACCAAATATAAACAATTACTATTTTATAGCTTTGTTTAATAAACTAATCGGAGAAATCTACTTGGCTAAACAGGATTTTGATTCTGCAAAAGTCTACTTGGAAAAAGCAATATTTATCGCAAAACAATTTGATATGGAATATATCCTTGTAAAAACTTATCTTCAATGCGCAAGATTATACCAAGAACTTGCTCTGCCAAAATCAAGTTTGAGAGGAAACTATATCAAACAAGCGCTAAAAATGTTCCAGCTTGCAAAAAATGTACCTATCGTTGCGGAACAAAGCGCTCTGCAAAGATGTATAAAAGAAGAACTTAATGTTCTGACATCTTTCTGCAAACTTAATGGAATTGTATTAAAAAAAGAATCTAAATAATTAAGAATAGTCTTCTGGGTTGCCAGAATAATCTTGAATCACACCGGTTTCTTCTTGTGGCAAATCAAGTTGCTCATACCCCATTTTTGATTCTTTATAGGCTAGGGCTCTTTTATTGAGTTCATCCATCGCTAAAGGCCCCGTTAAAACATCAATCACTTCGCCATTATTGTCCATCAATTTCAATCTTGGGATTTCAACTCCTTGCGGATTTTTGAACCCCATCAGCATCATAGGGCCAAATTCTCCAAAACCGTCTTTTATTTCATAATAAATTTCTTTTAAATTTTCATTATCCAAACATGTCAAAGCAACCTTGTTTGAAGCTTCACGCTGCAACCAATCCTGTACGGTAGAGGTTTCATCTAACAAATCATTCAATTGTTCTGTTGTTGCATTGATTCTTTTGAAAAGGGGATCACCACCTTTGCCTATAATAGCGTTATTGGAAGGTCGAGGCGCTCTTATTGCGTAATTGCTTTCGTCAATAACCTTACGTCCATTCACATTTGGCTGCGGTATATTACTCTTTTCAACATGAAATTCTTCAGACATAGTTTACTCCTTATAATTTCTATTACGGCATATTTTATTTATTCTTTAGTGATATATCCTTTATTGTTACAAATATTTACAAATATACATTATTACGCTATCATTTAGTTATGTTACCGGACAAATACAGACTAAAAAAAAGAAACGCATTTGCTGCAACCTACAGAACCGGAATTTCTTATCACAAGAACGGTATTACTGTTTTTTGTGGAAAGAAAAAAAATAACTCTAATCCGACAAAAATAGGTTTTGTTGTGAGCAAAAAAATTCACAAAAGAGCAGTCAAACGAAATCGTATAAAAAGATTGATGAGAGAAAGTTTAAGACTCTATATAAAAGGGCTAAACAACAATTTTGAAAACCAACATATGTCTTTGGTTTTCGCAGCTTCGGCCAGACTTTTAAACAAAGACTTTAACTATATAAACAGTGCAATGCAAGCTTTGATAGGGCAACTCAATAATGATTGACGGGATTATTACACCGGCAATTCGGGATATTGATTATTTAGCACCGTGTGCACCTTATCCGATGACTCCTTCAGGCATCACCATCGGACAAGACTCTATTTATCGGTATGCAATCCCTACTGATGAACAGCCTACTCTTTCCATTGTAGATGCAATTCCGGATTATAATGGAAATTTTATAAAACCCGGTTTTTATGAACTGGCATTGTCAAACGACAGAGAGTTTCTATATTTAATTGAATCAAAGGATTTAATCGCTGTGATTCCGGTATTTAAACTTGCCGAAAACGAGTCTGAACTAAAAAAATTCAGAGATAAATCAAGAGATTTAACAAAATCTGAACAAAAAGAATTAAAGAAGACTGAGCGAAAAAATAAACGACAAGAAAGATTTCAGAAAATCATTGATACAAAATATGCAAAAACCGGCGCTACACAACCTAAAAAAGACTATGTTCACATGGAAGCGTCAATTGATTATATAAAAGAGGGCGGATACTATCTAATCAGATATGAAAAAGGCTTCATTCGTGCGTGGGGAGCCATAAAAGCTGTTCAATAAAAAATGTTAAGAAGCGCATTTTATTTATATACAAAAATAGCTTTATATGATATCATAGTAGCATAGTAGTAGATAAAATTTTTGAGGATATATGCGATAATCAGACTTATTTTTTTAATAATTTCTGCCGGGTAGGTTATATGTGCCCGGATGTCGTGTATATATAAAAAAATAGAAAAGGAAAAGGTGCTAGATGAATAGTGCATTACTGACCGTTGCAGTTATTGTTCTGGTTGTGCTGTCGGCTGTAATTGCTGTGCAAAGGGTTAAATATAAAAACCTTGTACAACAAACGGAACAAAGTATGAAGGACTTGCAGGATAAAGAGTCTATCATTCACAAAGAAGCGATGATTAAAGCAAAGGAAGCTTTGCATAACGAAAGAGAACAGCTTAATGAAGACGAAAGAGAACGTAGAAGAGAGTTTGCAGCAATCGAAAACAAGCTCACCAAACGTGAAGATATAATAGAAAACAAGCTCCAAGAAATCACTGATAAAGAAGTTGAACTTGATAAAATGAAAGATCAACTGATTGAAAAAGAAGATTTTCTTGACGAAATAGTTCAAAAACGAACTTTAGAGTTGGAGCGAATTGCAGGAATGTCTGCTGAAGAAGCTAAAAAAGCTTTGATGGAACAGTTAAAAAGTGATTTAGCGCAAGAACAACTTCAACTTATCAGAGAAAATGAAGCTAAAATAAGAGAAAACGCAGTAGAAAAATCAAAAGAAATTCTTTCCACCACGATGCAAAGATGCATGATGGAGCAAGTTGTTGAATCTACTGTTTCAGTTGTATCGCTTCCAAATGACGAAATGAAGGGAAGAATTATTGGTCGTGAAGGCAGAAACATTAGAACATTGGAAACTTTGACAGGGGTTGATTTAATAATTGATGATACTCCGGAAGCGGTTGTTCTTTCATCCTTTGATCCTGTCAGAAGAGAAATTGCAAAAATTGCATTAGAAAAGCTCATACAAGACGGCAGAATTCATCCGGTCAGAATCGAAGAAACGGTCGAGAAATCAAGAGAAGAAGTTGAACAAAAGATAATGAAAGAAGGCGAAAATGCCGCTGTTGATATGGGTATAATGGGGCTTAACAAGGAACTCATTAAAAATCTCGGACGACTTTATTACAGAACAAGTTATGGTCAAAACGTTTTAAAACACTCTCTTGAAGTAGGACATATTGCAGGGATGTTGGCTGCTGAGCTTGGAGCTAACGTATACGTAGCTAAAAGAGCAGGTTTATTGCACGATATAGGTAAAGCCGTTGACCAAACTCAAGAAGGAACTCATATTCAATTGGGTGTAGAACTTGCAACAAGATATGGTGAAAAACAAGAAGTTATACATGCAATTGAAGCTCACCACGACGATGTTACAGCGAATACAATTGAAGCTGTGCTTGTCAAACTTGCAGATGCAATCTCAGCCGGCAGACCGGGAGCAAGACGTGATACTTTGGAAATTTACATCAAACGTTTACAAAAAATTGAAGAGATTGTAAACAGCTACGAAGGTATCAAACAGTCATTTGCAGTTCAAGCAGGACGTGAAGTTCGAGTTATTGTTCAGTCTGAAATGTTTGATGACTTAGCAT